>NZ_JBGFCE010000008.1:0-186879 GCF_041205415.1 Falsihalocynthiibacter sp. BN13B15 | reverse complement strand
CGGCCCGCGGCATGTGAAACGTCGCAAACTGAGGCCTGACACATGACCGTACCCGATCACATGTACAAACTGTTGAAAGAATCTCTTGCATTGAACGGGGCATCCACACATGGGAGGGCGACCCAATGCTGCTTCGTCAGAAGTTTGGCAAGGCAAACGTGACGTCATTGGTTGAGCGCATCAGTCGCTTCACTGTGTTGCAAATGAACTTAAACCGAACAACTGCCCGCGTTATGGGGTATCTGGCGAAAGTCATGCGAACTCTGCCCTTAACGGCGCGCAAGTCTGTGACTTTTGATCAGGGTTCCGAGCTCATGGAGAGGCTGCACTTGCAGGCCTAGGTCGGCACCAAAACATGGTTCTACTATCCCTCAGAACCGTTGCTGAAGGGAACCGTCGAAAACACCAACCGAAGGGCAAGACGTTGGCTGCCGCGAGAAATCGACCCCATCAATATCTCCAATCATCATTTGGAGAGTATCTGTGCCCGCCTGAATGCCACACCTAGCAAATGTCTGGGATGGAAAACGCCTGCTGAGGTGTTCAAAGAAAAGGTCTTGATTAAAGCCCAAAACTCACCCCAACTCAAAAGTCGCGGTTCATGTAGCGCTCACATGATGCAGCGCGAAAAAACGCGGCACGATCAAGTTTACAATTAATATGGCTCAGAAACAGAGGCCACAGTGATAGCTGGTCCATCAAAAACACTGTCAAAGGGTCCGTTTCCAAATTGTCCTCCTAAGCCAGAAATACTAGCTACTGGCGCTCCGCCTAGAAGGCCAACGATATAATCGACACATTCATCATCGGGGTTGAGGAATAGGAGTTTCTCTAGCTCCTGCTGAAGCACAGAGCGATCACTAATGTTCTTGTAAGCTTCGCAACGAATGTTAAGATTTATCAATGCCGCAGTTCGTGCATCCGCGTCTTGCGAAAAAGCCGCATCTGGAACTCCCATGCGCAATGTAATTGCCGCTAACGCTGCTACGATCCCAAGTTTCTTATTCATTTCGTCATCCCCTTATCTATTATAATAGAAGCGATAAAGTCATCAAATCTGCATAATTGCGTTAGACCTGAAATGGTCTTAAGGCAGAATCGCGAGCACGCATCATCATATTCTAGCCACTTGCTTGCCTAATTCTTGCCACAATATCAAGCCCTTTAAGGCAACCGTGCCTTATTTTGCAAAAAACAGACTGTTTCCAATAAATGACGGAATTCCCAAAAAACGGACGCTTGGTGTTGGCACACGGTGTCAAACGGACTTTAGGCAATAAAGGTTGTTTTCATTATGTTGCGATCAAGACACATGCATCGTGCCTAACAAAACCACGAGTTCTCAAACCAAACGGTTCGGATATCGAGGAAAATTATAGTCTGGACACATCTTCAATCGACTCAATTCTACTAAAGGGTGCTCGTTGATGGTTTGCCACAGCGCCGGTGCAATTGCTGCGATTCCAAAAGCCGCTAAGTAAGTGTATAAATTGAGTACACATGCGTGATCGCCTCTTGGAAGAATTGGGCAGAATCCTAAGTCTAAGATTTAGTCTGATTGGGATAACTTTTCTGGGCCGAAATGTATTACGTATCGGGGTCACAAAAAAACGATCATTCAACTTCACATCGTTCAGCACTCTTCCTGGCCAGTTGGAGCTGTCACAAAACGCGCTGATGGTCAGCATTCTGCTGTGCGCCCAACCGTTCGACGCAACATGTTTAACAAGCTTTCAGCTTGAGTGTAATATTTCACAACTCTGCGGAAGCCCGCATTCAACCATCTATTAATCGCGACGGGAGTGCCGTCGGACAAGTTCAAACTCGCCTTATCTAGGCCTGTAAGGCTATGTTTTTAGCCGAGCACGGGCCGCGCCACTCGGCGAGAGCGGCGGTTCGGACTAACTTGAAATGAACTCTTTGCGAAAGGCTGCGATCCTGACTGAAACGGTTGAAAACGGATGCGTAAACGGAAATAAATTTCTGCAGACTTTGCGTCCGACGAAAGCGGAGCATAGCACGCGCACTTCGTGGAAAACGTAGGTGTGAATTTTGGCTCTATTGTTATTCAGGCGGCCGGCCTCATTTCTGGTCACATTCCCGATAACTTTCGTCGTAGCATCATTTGAACGTAACCTGTCAGTCACGATGATTTTCCGTAGCCCATAGCGTTTCATCACATCATTATGAATTTGGGGGCTACGACACTTGGTGGCGTAGCTTTCCAGCACCTCTCCTTCGTAATCCACAGCTCGTACTAATAGTGTCGCTCGCCGTTCATTTTTACGAAAACCTCATCCAGATGCCAATTCCATTGAGGTCAGGATCACAATCGCTCCACTCGTTTGCGCCGGATTTCCGAGGCGAACATCGGGCCGAACCGGGACCAACAAAACGGAATGGTTTAATGGTTAACGTCGATGCCGCATTCGTATCGCAAGTCTTCTACATTTATGAGGTAGAGTGGAAAACTGACGTACATCATCACCGCAAGGCGAATGATCTCTTGGCTCGTTTTTGAAATAGCTAAAGGAAGTGGATTTTGTAATACACTGAAGCTAGTTGGCTACCCCGGTTCGCATAGGTCAGTTTCCTCTGACACTACCTTCCGGTGCGTTCCAAAAGTCAACTTTTGTCCCTTTAAGGCATGAACTGCCAGAGCTAGCCTATCGTTTGATTTCTCTGAATTCGTCGCGTTAAAAACAAATCACAGTTTGAAGCGAGATTTATTATTGAGAGGCTTTTATCTTCTTTACGTCCACGCCCCGAGAAATCAATTTATAGTCAAACTTGTTCTTCGAATAGACCCCATGCTTGAAATAGAAAGTCTTGGACTTGAAGGCCCCCTTAAAATTGGGTTGGGAATAGATTCCTGAGACCGCTGGCTTGCCATCAACCCAAACATCAGTACTAAACTCACCACGCCCTTTGAATTGGATCAGAATCCGAAGGTTATGCTCCACCCCATCACGACTTATTGTAACATTTGGTCGCCCGGTTTCTCGGATTTCCTCTTCGCACTGTTTACCGGACCCGAATTTAACGCCGCTTTGCAATCTGATAGTTCCATTCGGCGCCACTTGGACTTTTAGAGGCGGAGCACAGCTGTCACGACCGTCATGAATTTGGAAAATGTCGAATTTTTCCTTTGATTTGCTCTTCATGGCGACGTTTGTCTCGAACAGATATATACCCGTAATGTTGGAAGAGACCTTTTCGGATTTGATTTCCGCACGTTGATTGTATGACCCGTTTTCACAGCCGTTGGTACTTGTTTTGAAGGTGTAGGTTCCTCGCTTTCTCTTTATTGCTCCTTTGTCAACCGAGCATGATATCGTCCAGCGGTCCAAGGGCGTGGCGTTACCAGATACGGGCAAGCAGAGCGCACAGAAGAGAACAATGGTTGATATAGCATTCATAAATCGGCCCTTTCTTCGATAGTTTTTTAAAACGTAACTCATTTCAGAATAAGGATTCTGATTTTCCCACGGTTCCAATGCTTTGAACCAGAAGACACATTCTGCTCATTTGCCAATTATTGTACACCAAAAAGACCGACTTAAGAATAAACGGTGGTGTCAGACTAATACGAACTCGTCGCAGCTAGGCTAGGATCCCTGCCCTTTTATGCCGCGCAAAGACCGCTCCACTCAGCCAGAGCAACGGTGCGATTGGCTTAGAAATGAACTCTTTGCGATAGGCTGCGATCCTGATTGAAGTGGTTGAAAACGGATGCGTGAACGGAAACAAATTCCTGCAAACTTCGCATTCGGCGAAAGCGGTGCATCGCTCACTCTCGTCGTCGGAACGGCAAGTGTGAATTCTCAGCGCGATTGTTTTTCCAGCGTCCTGTTTCCTGTTTAGCCGCGCTACCAATCACCTTCATCGCGGCGCCGAATGAGCGAAGTTTGTCAGTGATTATAGTCTCAGGTTGGCCGTACCGTTTCATCGCTTTCTTCATGAATTTAAGGGCTGCGACGTTTGGTGACGTAGCTTTCCAACACCTCACCTTCATGATCAACCGCTCGCCATAAGTAGTGACGTTCGCCGTTTATTTTCACAAAAACCTCATCTAGGTACCACTGCCATTGAGGCCAGGATCGCAATCGTTCCACTCGTTTCTTTCGTATCTCAGGTGCAAAAATTGGCCCGACCCGGCTTCACCAAACCCGAACTTTTTCGTGGCTGACGTCAATCCCTCGTTCGTGGAGTAAATCCTCTACGTTTCGAAGTGAGAGCGGAAATCGGACGTAGAGCATCACCGCTAGACGGATGATTTCAGGGCTCGTTTTGAAATAGCGAAAAGGGGAGTGTTTTGTCATGGCCCTAACCTAGTTACTTACCCCGCCCCGCCCCGCTCAAGTCAGTTTCCTCTGACAACACCCGCGACTAGATCAGGACCGGGCGGGATAGTAAAATTTAAGCTCAGGCAGTTCGAAGGTAAAAAGTTGAACGCAATTCGCTGCAATTCTAAGCGATTTTTTTATGTGGGGTATTATTTGCGGTATCTAGTCATATTCGTCATTTTATCTAATGATTTCAATAGAAAGTGGCGGAGGAGCAGTCCGTTAGGCAATATTTCAATATTTGAAAATATATAATTATTTCAAACACTTAATAATTAATGCCGTCAACGGTAGTCGGCGAAATGTGCACCATATTGTGTACCGAAGTGTGTACCCATTTTGGCATTCACTCATGCACCGCCTCGACGAAAAACTAGGGGAGCGTTGCGGAAATTGAGACAGAAAACTTACACTTCAAGCTTCAAAATTGGGAGGACAATGCGCTAAACACTCATTGAGGTGGTGTCAGACCAATTCGAACTCGTCTCGGCAAGGACATCGAGGCTGTCCTTTATGCCGCGCAGAGTTCGCGCCATTCAGCAAGAGCGGCAGCGCGATTGAGCTTGAAATTGTTTCTGCTGTAGAGCGCGCGTTCTTGGTTGAAATGGTTGTAGACGGAGGCATGAACGGTGACGAATTTCTGCAAACTTCGCATGCTGCGGAACCGCTGCATGGCTCGTTCTCGTCGTCGAAATGGCAGGTGCGAGTTCTCGGCTCGATTGTTCAACCAACGGCCTGTTTCTTGCTTCGGAGCATTGCCGATGACTTTCATCGCAGCAGCATATGAACGTAGCTTATCCGTTACGATGATCTGCGGCGGACCGTGCCGCTTCATTGATTTCCTGAGGAATTTCAATGCCGCCTTGCGATTCCGACGCTTGGTGACGTAGCTTTCTAGCACCTCGTCTTCGTGATCCACGGCCCGCCAAAGGTAGTGCGTTTCGCCGTTGATCTTCACGAATACCTCGTCCAGATGCCACTGCCAGTTCGAGTAAGAACGCATCCGGCTAACCCGGTTTCTGCGGATTTCAGCGGCGAACATCGGACCAAATCTATTCCACCAATATCGAACTGTTTCGTGGCTTATGTCGATGCCGCGCTCGTGCAGCAGGTCCTCGACATTTCGGAGCGAAAGCGGAAAGCGAACGTACATCATGACCGCCAGGCGAATGATCGCAGGGCTGCTGTGAAAGTACTTGAAGGGGTCGCGTTTTGTCATGGATGGACGCTACGGAACCGCCCTGCCCGCCTCAAGTCAAACCCTTCTGACAAGACCCCAGAGATCCCTCTAGCACCAACTAGCTCTGCTCGGCTTGGCATTTCTTTAGGGCTACGATTGCGCGCTGGCTACCCGCTAAATCGATTTCTTCAGAGTCACCACTCTCACCAATAATCGTGACTGATAAACGCTTTCCGATTTCAGTTGTGAATTCTGGGTTGTTGAAAAAAGCATAACCTCCGAGAATCCCATTCTCGGAAACGCCCAGAACCTCGCCACCAAAGCGGGAAACTCCAAAATCGAAAATCACTGTTTTGGTTTCTGCAACCTTAATTCCAAACCAGTTCTGGTTAAAGGCGGCAAAAAAGGCGCCCTCACGGTTTGGAACGAACCCCACCCGAACGATAGTTCCGCTCGGAAAACCGCGCTCCATGAAACATCCGTTGTCCGCAGAAGAGACAACTTTTATTGCCCAATCTCCTGACATGTCCCAGTCCTGTGCCGGGCCGGCGACAACGCTGCTTGCCATCAAACAAAAACATCCAAATGCGAGCTTTAACATCGGGTTACTCCTTTTCCGCCAAGGGCAGTTTGTTCATGTGCAAGGCTCCGAGTTTTGAACCAATATTCCGAAGCTCATTAACAAACGGGCCATGGTAAGTTACGTTTTCCTGTATCTTTTATTCATTTTAATTGGAGAATGTCTGGCTGGCAGGGTGTCCTCTCGGCTGGCATTTGATCGGCTCCATCCGTGCGCTTCATGCGCGAACCACCAATATCCAACTTGAATTTAGGTTCAGACAGCTTGCCCGTGACATCGAAGGGCCATGCGCTGCGTGACAAAGGCTTGCCTGCGCGCCTTGGTTCGGCTCTGATTTGGATTTGATCCTGCACCCAGTCAACTGCGCCACGCGCCACGAGCTGAACGCTTCGTGTTTCAACGACGACGGAGTCAAAACTTACGTTGCCTGCGTTGATCTTAATTGGAGCTCTGACACATCTAATTTCAGTTTGGCGTGCCGCCAGTTCTTCAGAGAAAAGCCACGGAAATATGCCCAAACCCGCGAGTTCCAGTAGACTCGTCCCGATATACCCATTGCCCATGTTGAGGGCCGCTGAGCCGTAAAGGGAGTTCGCGAATACTTTGGCCGATTTGATATTTCCAGTCACGTCAAAGTTCGCGTTTAGCTTGCCGCCGGCATCGATTTTCAGTCCTATAGCATCAAGAATTTTCCCAAAATCCCACCCGTTAGTAGACCCTGAGACCTTCGCAATATCGGGGTTTTCTAAGGCATTCATTGAGGCTTCGACCTTGAAATACCCATCTCCGTAGAAAAACTCGAGGGGGCCAGCTTGGATCATGCCTTCTAGGGCTACGAACGTGCTGGACATTGAGGAAACGCCCGCATCACCGATGAACTCTTTCAACTCAAGCCCAATTTCCAGGTCTGTTTCCGTTAGAATGCGTGTGAGGCTTAATATTTCAGCATCTTCATCTTCTAAAACAAGAGGCTGAATTGGTGGGCGTTCGTCTTCTGGTTCTGCAGCCTCGTTGGAGGGAGCGCCTTTTCCCCTTGTTTTTCCAAGTTCCACAATAGCTTTAGCACCATCCCGAAGGTCCTCAAGACGCATTCTTTCGCTTAAGACAGTTCCGCGAATGACATTGATCTCCTGACTCAGATCGAAAGATACGTTCGTATCTAGATCACTTTTACCGGCCTTAAACTGAATGCCTATGTCGGCGGTTTTATCTTCCCCAGTGAGCTTTAGGCCAAGTTCGAGCTTTCCAACATCAACTGGTTCAACCTGCAATGCCGTGAGGAAGCTGGCAGAATCCTCAATATTCAAACTCGCAGCAATATTCACTCCATCCAACTTGGTTACATCTTCGATTGAGACTTCCGCATCCAATGCCCACAAGTCGGTATCTTCGGAGCGCGCTGAAAGGTTTTGCAGGCTTAGACTACCAGAAGCATCAGACACTCCGAAATCGGCAACGATGCGCCCGAACTTGGCAGCCTCGTCTTCGGAAAGCGACTTGAGTAGCAGCGACGACGGCCCCGCCAGTGTTCCAATCAAATCAACTGATTTGAACTTCAGGGCGTCGCCAATGTCGCCAGATGCTGTTAAAAACGGCGCAGCCTCGTCGCCGACATTAGCTTTAATATCCTGCAGACCAATTGTCCCTTCGGGAGTCACTTGGATGCGGCCAATTGATACAGGACCAACTTCGTCTAACCCAAAATCAGATGCATTTGTGCTCAAAACCAATTTTTCGAATTCAAGGTTTTGGTTTTCGCTGACAACGCGGGCATCGATTCCGACCAGCCTAATGTCTTTGATGGCTTCTGCTTTTGCGGGTTGTTGACCTTCAGGATGCAAACGCGCGAGCATTTGAATATCAAAACCCTCTCGTTTCATCAGGTTGTCGACGCCACCCTGGATGGTGATTTCTTGCCCTTCACTCAGTTGCAACACGGTGTCGATATCTTGGATCGACAGGTGATCCGCTTGGGACTTAACCGTGGCTGATAGGTTCCCGCGCCCTTCAAAGCTACGTTGCAAACCTAAAACATCAAAAACTTCGCCAATTTCTCCAGTGTCCAGATCAAAATTGGCCGAGTGACCGCCGCCTTCATCCGCACTGATTACTTCGCCATTATATGATAAAACGATTTGCCCGAAATTGACTATATTGGTGAATGGTTTTCCCTTGGGGTAATCACCATTAAGTTCAAAGGCCTCGCCGTTTACGGAACCATTACTGGTAACGGATACTAAATTACCGTCCTCCAGTTGTTCGAGAAGAACTGATTTGAGGTCAAAGTTGAATTCGAAGCCGTTTGGTTTACTGTCTATCAAGAGGCCAATATTCGTGAACGTCACGGTTTTATCTTTGAGGAAGCTTAAGATCGAGGTATTTTCGGATCGTGTGGCTTCTGTCGGAGCCCCTTCCTCAACAACAGTTTCTTCGACGACAGGGGCCTGCAAACTCTCGCCGTCTGAATCCGTTAACTTTTCTTCCCAACTTGTTGTCCCGTCGTCTTGGGTCAGTAAATTTACCTGAAGGCCGTCAATGATCAAATTGTCTAGAACGATGTGCCGGTCCAATAATGCTGGCAAGTCGAGATCCCATTCAAGTAGGCTCAACTCGGCCAAGTTTACGTTCGAAATTGTTGTGCTCGGAATGCTTGCGCCACTGACATGGACGCGCGTTGTTCGGCCGAGAAGCACACGAACATCGCCTTCGACCAGAAAATCTTGCCCGAGTTGTTTCGTCAGAATATTGCCGACCAGAGATTTGCGAAAATCCGAGAACAATGACGCGGCCAAAACCATCCAGACAAGTAAGGCCGTCACAACTAAGAGAACCACCAGCCATTTTACAGTCGATACAATCCATGTCGGCAAATCTCTTCTCCCCAATTTATTTCTCTCGTTTGCCAGCAGGCGATTTCAGCTCTCTACCACCCAATACCGGATCCACCTCCAAAGTGGGGCAATTGAGATTCCGCAATCAACACCTACTGTCAACCGCTCCAATGCGTGATTGTTTTCATCGAAAATGGATGATGGGTCCGTGTTCAAAGTCTTTAAAAATGACACATCTCCTTTTTCCAATCGATGGAGTGACAGTGTAATCACATTTCCCGAAAGGTCTACATACTTACACGATGGGTTTGATATCTTTCTGTTTTTTCGCCTGAATTCATACGTTCCAGCGATTGGTTAAATGTCCTAATTCTTATCGATGGCGATTGGCGGAAGCCCTCTGTTCAATGGTAAGCGGTGCGTCACTTCCCAAAGTTCCACGGCAGTAACTGCTCAATATCCTTCTGTTTGTGGCCGTTCGCAATGGCTGTGAGAACGCCAGTCAGATAAGCATGCGGCTCGATTTTGTTGAGCTTACAGGTTTCGATAATTGACGCAAGCATAGCCCATTTCTGTGCACCCGCATCATGACCCGCAAAGAGCGCATTCTTTCGGTTCAACGCGATGGGGCGCATGCAACGTTCCACAGTGGTATTGTCGATCTCGATGCGCCCATCGGTGAGGAACAAGTTCAAACCGTCCCAGTATTTGGCAATGTATTTTAACGCCAATCCCGTTGGGGATTTGGCCGAGACCTGCGCACTGTTGTATGTCAGCCATTGTTCAAAGACCTCCATGCGTGGCAACGTTTTTTCCTGACGTATTACTCGACGCTCATCAGCAGGCATGCCCCTGATCTGAGCCTCAATACGGTAGAAAGCTTTGATCTGTTTCAGGCCTTCCTCAGCGATAGGGGCAACATTGTTGATGGTCAGCTCGAACAATTTGCGACGTGCGTGTGCCCAACAATAGGCCAGCGCAATGGGGACGTCATTGCCGCGATTTTTAACACGATTATATCCTGTATAGCCGTCAACTTGGAGAACGCCACCAAACCCCTGCAATATCTCGACAGCATGCTTGCCAGCCCGACTTGGTGCATATGTGAACGCCACGGCTGGGGGCGCAGATCCGCCCCATGGCCTGTCATCTCGGGCAAGTGCCCAGAGATAACCTGCTTTGGTTTTCCCGCGCCCCGGATCGAGAACTGGGGCGGTCGTTTCATCCATAAAGAGCTTGGTGGATATTTTTAGATCCGCCTTCAGGCATTCATAAACTGGCGTCAGTTCATATGCGACGCGGCCCAACCATGTCGCCAGTGTTGACCTATCCAGATGCACACCTTGGCGCGCAAAGATGCCTGCTTGCCGAAACAGTGGTAAATGGTCTGCGTGTTTGTTTATAACAATCGTTGCCAAGGTTGCTTCAGTAGGCATCCCGCCTTCGATCAGGTGTGGCTTTGCTGGCGCTTGGACGATGCCATTCTCACACGCACGACACGCGTATTTTGGCCGACGCGTGACCAACACACGGAACTGGGATGGCACTATATCCAAACGCTCAGTGACGTCTTCGCCAATGATATGGCGTTCGCAACCGCAGTCACAAATGATGCAGTCTGGCTTAAGGACCTCCTCAAAGCGCGGCAAATGCTTGGGCAATGATCCGCGATTGGTGCGCCGCGGCCAGATAGCTGTTGCGCTTTACGGCCTTGCATCCATGCCCCAGCACTTGAAATCCGGGCTTGCTTTTGAGCGGGAAAGTCGTAGCTTTGACGCTTACAGTGATCGGGCAAAATTCCGCACCAAGTTATTCCACTTGAGGAATGCCAGTTTAAGCTATTTCTGGGAGAGAAATTAAATGAATTACCCAATCCGAACTTTTTTTGGCTTGGCATTAGCCTGTTCAGGGCTGACTCCGGTCTTTGCGCAGGACGTTCCTCATACCGCACCCGGCAACGCCGAATACTCCCCCTATCCAGAGCAGAACTTTCCAAATCAGGTCTTCTTTGGGGATACGCATCTGCACACGTCATATTCGACCGACGCAGGCCTTTTCGGGAACAAACTCGGCCCGGATGAGGCCTATCGTTTTGCCAAGGGTGAAATGGTAGAGTCCAGTACCGGTGTTCCTGCACGTCTGGACCTCCCACTGGATTTTCTTGTTATTGCGGACCACGCAGAAAACCTTGGCCTTTCTCCTCTAATTGCGGATTCCGATCCCACGCTTTTGGAAAGTGATTGGGGGCGTGAAATCCACGATCTTACCAAGGCCGGAAAGCTGGCCGATGCCTATACAATGTGGGCTGGTCGCCTCACTTCTCGGGATGATCCGCTTGCAGATCAAAAAGAACTTGTTGGAACAATGTGGGAGCAGATTACGTCCGCTGCTGAGACGCACAATACCCCCGGAAGCTTTACGGCTTTGATTGGGTTTGAATGGACCTCGACCCCGGGCGGAAGCAATCTTCATCGAAATGTGGTTTTCAGAGACGACAAATCGTTTGCAGATCAGATCATTCCGTTTTCAGTCTACGATTCCGAGGACCCGGAAGACCTTTGGGCATGGATGGCGGAGTATGAAAAGAATACTGGCGGCAAGTTACTTGCCCTTGCCCACAACGGAAACGTGTCGAACGGGCTGATGTTCGACGACGTGACATTTACCACCAAGGAACCGCTGTCACGGGACTATGCCGAACGCCGCATGCGGTGGGAACCTCTGTACGAAGTGACGCAAATCAAAGGCGACGGTGAAGCCCACCCGAGCTTGTCGCCGGACGATGAGTTTGCCGACTTCGAAACTTGGGACAAAGGCAGTTTCGGCGCGGCCAAGGATCCCGATATGATACCGCGCGAATATGCGCGCGAAGCTCTTAAGCGTGGCCTTGCTTACGAAGTTGCACTTGGTATCAACCCGTTCAAGTTCGGGATGGTCGGCAGCACGGATGCCCATACATCGTTGACAACTTCACAAGAGAACAACTTTTTCGGCAAAGTTTCTGCGGTAGAACCGACTGCTGATCCAATTCGGTTTGACGAAATGATTACAGGTTATTTGCCGGACCCAGAGGGCCGCGACTATATAACCCGTCACTATGAGGCGTCCGCATCTGGATTGGCAGCTGTCTGGGCGCGTGAGAATACGCGCGAGGCCATCTGGGATGCTATGAAGCGAAAGGAAGTATTTGCGACAACTGGCACGCGTATGCGGGTGCGCCTGTTTGGCGGATGGTCCTATACCGAAGCCGATTTGGTACGGTCCGATTTTGCGGCCTATGCCTATGACCACGGCGTGCCAATGGGGGGAGATCTGTCTACAGCCTCCACTGAGGCACCAACATTCCTAATTCAGGCACTGAGAGACCCGAATGGGGCTAATCTTGACCGTATTCAGATTATCAAAGGTTGGACGGCGGGCGATGGAGAGACTCACGAGATTGTCTATGACGTTGTGTGTGGAGGAGACAGGGTTGTTGAAGGCACCAGATGCGCAGAGGCTGTCGGCAACACAGTAAATGTAGAAGAAGCAACCTATGATAATTCGATTGGCAGTGGAGCTCTTCAATCACATTGGAGCGATCCGGACTTTGACAGTTCTCAGAGCGCCTTCTACTATGTTCGTGTCCTTGAAATACCAACCCCGCGATGGACAACGTTTGATGCGAAAATCTTTGGAGTTGAGCGCCCAACGGATGTGCCTGAAAGCATTCAGGAGCGCGCCTACACCTCGCCCATTTGGTACACGCCGAAATCGTGATCTACAGAAACACTCGATTGGACGAAGTCGCTAAGGCGGTTTCGTCCAATCAGTTCGGTCTGTTGCTCAATTTGATC
This sequence comes from Falsihalocynthiibacter sp. BN13B15, assembly GCF_041205415.1. Taxonomy (NCBI): domain Bacteria; kingdom Pseudomonadati; phylum Pseudomonadota; class Alphaproteobacteria; order Rhodobacterales; family Roseobacteraceae; genus Falsihalocynthiibacter; species Falsihalocynthiibacter sp. BN13B15. The sequence goes on along the minus strand of NZ_JBGFCE010000008.1, from coordinate 174,106 downwards.
GGCATAGAAACTTCGTCCCGTCTGATGGGATATGAGCAGGTACGTTGATGTCGCGCATTTTTTTGACCATCGGCAGGATTGTGAAATCTCCGTTGCTCCACTTTTTCCTGATTGGGGCCGCAATTTTTGCGACTTTCGAAGCTGTCTCGGACGGGCCTGAATATCAGGCCGCCGATGTCATCACCCTCACGCCGGAAGCCGCCGGGCGCCTTGCCGAAAGGTTCACCGCCACCCGGTTTCGCCCGCCGACGCCAAAAGAGATGGACGGCCTGATGCGATCCTGGGCGCTGGAAGAAGTCTATGTGCGAGAGGCTCTGGCCCTTGGTCTGGACCGGGGCGATCAGGTGGTGCGACAGCGTCTGAACTTGAAGATGCAGTTTCTGGCAGGGTCCGGCGCCGCCGTACTGGAACCCGACGACGCTACGCTGCAGGCCTATCTGGACAGCAACCCGGATAGTTTCTTGCCACCTGTGTTTATCGCGTTCGACCAACTGCTGTTGCCGAATGAACAGCCCAAGGTCATCGAGGAGATCCGCAATCGTCTGGAGAATGGCGCCGATCCCGCGACACTGGGTTCGCAGAGCCTGCTGCCTGGCACGCTCGCCATGACACCCGCGCCGGTCGTCGAGCGAACTTTCGGAACGGGCTTCTATGAGGCGCTGGCCATCTTGCCAGTCGGCGTTTGGGAAGGCCCGGTGAAGAGTGGCTATGGCTGGCATCTTGTGCGCATCACGGCCAAAAGCGAGCTTCCGGTCCCTCCACTCTCTGAAATCCGCGACCGGGTCGAGGCTGAATGGCGCGCCGCAAAATCAAAAGAATTGCAGGCAAGTTTTGGCGAGGCGCTGCTCGGGCGTTACTCCATTAACATGCCGCGCGCGGACGAGGTTCTGGGGCAATGAGGCGGCTACTACTGGTGCTTCTGAGCCTTTTCGCAACCTGTCAACCGGTACTGCTGTCTGCCCATGCGCTTGATCCGGGCTATCTCAATCTTGCCGCGATGGGGGAAGACCGTTGGCGGGTGACCTGGCGCATACCGGACCAGGGCGGCCGCCCGATGCCAATCGAGGCTTTGCTGCCCGAGACCTGTTCCTACGAGCCTCCGCCTGCGCCGGTTTTCGACGGGCGCGCCTGGATGAGCAACTGGGTTGCTACATGTCGGGGCGGATTGACCGATGGTGTCATCGAAATTCGCGGGCTGGATCGCACAAATACGGATACGCTGGTCCGATACGAACTGGAGCCAGGCAAGTCGCAAGTTTACCGCCTGACATCCGAAGAAGTCGCCTTCACCGTACCATCGAACCCGGGCCTCATTGGTGTCCTGTCGAGCTACATAGCACTCGGCGTCACTCATATCCTCGAAGGTGTCGACCACCTTCTCTTTGTCTTCGCGCTGTTGCTTCTGATCCGTAACCGGTCCCGGCTCTTTTGGGCGATCACGGCATTCACTCTGGCCCATAGCGTCACGCTTGGCGCCGCCACCCTGGGCTTGCTGAACCTTCCTTCGCCCCCGGTCGAAGCAGTGATCGCGCTGTCCATCGTTTTCCTGGCATACGAATTGAACTTTGCGCCAAGGGACCGCGACCAGGTGACCCAACGATTCCCCTGGATCGTCTCGTTTGCATTCGGCCTTGTGCATGGTCTGGGCTTTGCCGGAGCACTGCGCGAGATAGGCTTGCCACAAGACGACATTCCTCTCGCCCTGTTCTCCTTCAACATCGGCGTCGAACTCGGACAGCTTCTGTTCATCGCAGCGGTTCTGACCATTGGTGTCGTGGCGCAACGTCTCTTCCCGCGAGTCCAAACCCATGCGGCGGCTCTGACGCGAGTGGCAAGCTATGGAACCGGCAGCTTGGCAGCATTCTGGGTGATAGAGAGGGTCGCATCGTTCTGACCAGCCATCTGCTGCAATATGCACGAACGTCTGACCCACGGCGCAGAGTTCTTCCAGCCGTTCCTCATACGCTTTCCGTGAAATACACTGCCTGGGTCGTCGACCTTGTCGTAAGCATCCGGCGTGGACCGCGGCTAGCCTCTGGCATATCCGCCGCTGTGACCTCGACACCGCTTTCGATGCTTGGTGGTAACCGCTCCATTGTTACCGCAGTGACTGAGCCTTAATTCGGCTGTCTCTGACCTGCCCCCCAAGGCTCCCTCATTTATAACGAGAGTTTGCGGGTTTGGATTTCATATTCTTCATCGTCAGTCTGGGCAAGCGCGTCGTGCGCGGAGCCTTCAAATTTCTCAAGCGCTCGACGCGCTTCTGCGGGTGTTTGGTTTTCCAGCGATGAATGCGGTCTGACGTTGTTGTAGTCGTAGCGCCAAAGGGCCAGTTTGCGGCGGGCATCGTCTAACGTGTCAAACAGTTCTTCGTGAATTATAGCCGAAAGTTGACGGGGCGGTAAAAAGTGGTCGTCCGAGCGTTTGTGGTGCCCGTTTCTACACTTTTTGATTGCGCAATTACCCTTTGCTTTCATGCCAGCGCCGCAGATCAGGCGACAGGCCCGGCTTTATGCCTGAACTGCCGTACATCTGCGGATATTCAGTCCTAGGGCGCGCAGATTGACTGTGTATCGCATCGCAGGCATGCCACGAACCCGCAAATGCGCAAGGTTCATCTGATATTTCAGGCGTGACATTGTCGCTTCGATGCCCGCGCGCCAGCGATAGATTTCTCGGAATGTATCGCTGCTTTCGTAAAGTCTTCGTTTCCGGTTTTTGGCTCGTGTTGGCGTGTATTGAAAGCGAGCGAATTGCCCATCGTGTTTCTCTGCCTGCACAAGACAGCGTGCCCTGTCGGGGCATTCCCTGCATGTGGAAAGATCTAAACGCGCCTGCCGTTTCGTGGTTGACGCAGAGGTCGACACCGGTGCGACGCCGTTTGGACACTCGAGCACCAGACCGGCCTCATCGAGGCTGAAGTCCTCGAGGGTCAGGCACCCTGAAGAGCCGCCTTTGGCCGTCCGTGCTGGTGCCGTGAGGTCAATACTGCGGTCATCGGCCAAGGTCATGTTGTCAGCCGACCCATAATGTGAATCGGCCAGCAACACTTTCGGCGTGAGCGAGCGGTCGGCAAGGTCGTCCAATGCGTCTGGCAATCGGTGCCCGTCATGCACTGTCATCTTGTGAACCGCCACATGGGTGATCAGATCGGGTGACCGGGGTTCCGCTTTATGCGTGGGACTATCATCTTCGGCATAGGTTTCGACGATCTGCGCCATATAGCCCAACCCCTTGTGAGCATTGTAACTGGCGTCTGGATCAGAAGGGTTGCTGACGCCATCGCAGGACATCTCCGCTGGTTTGCGCGGCATGGCGATTGTAGAGAGTGTATCCTCATCCTCTCCTTGTGAAATCTCGAACTGCTCATTCAGGACCTGATCCAGCAACAGATATCCGGGCATTTGTGCAGCCGCCGTATTTCTGAACTGTGTCACAAGTTGCAGCAGATCGCGCCCGGCCTCATCAAGCCTGCGCCGGGACGTGCTTGGTGCTGTATTCGAAAAGCAGCCAGCACCTGTCCGATCAACATATCGCCGGATGATGTCGTCATCGATCAGCGCATGCAGCGCGGGATCAAACAGCTTAAGCTCACGCGCAAATTTCGAAATGGTCTCGACGACGATCCCGAGCCGCGTAAGGCTTCGCATGGCCGAGCGTAACGCGGTAGAATCCATGCGCTGGCGGCTGGTATCCACCGCAAAGGCACGCACCAGGCGATCAGTCATACTACGGAACAAAACCTCATCGAGCCCTTGTGCAATAAAAAGACGGCGATAATTCCGCAAAGTCTTCTCGCAGAAATAACAATCCGCCTCGAAACGTACATCCAGAGCATGATGCCAGGCCATGTTGAAAGCCAATGCCTCAACCGTTGCTGCATCGCTTAGATCGTGCAATTGTTGCAAGAGCAGAACACCGATGACGATGTGGAAATCCTTCGATGGACGTCCCATACGCTCGTCAAAATGAGGAAACAGTTCATCAACCGGAAGCTCTTCAAGAAGATGGTTTCTGAAAACCTCAGCCCAAGAGCGATCCAGCAGCCGACGCCGCTTCTCGCCCAATTCCGACCGGCGATCAAACAAATCTCCGGTCCGTCTGTCACGCAATGTAATCATGCTTAAATATAGACCGACTGGCATCCTAATTGAACCGACTTTTCACCGCCCCGTCGAAAGTTGGTGACGGCCCAGATGGGCGGCATATCATAGCGTTGTTAGGACGCCGCAATTCTCATTGAGAAAAGGATATGCCACATGACCAAGAATACAGTAATCGACTTCACGAAACCAAGCGATTTTTTACCTGATCCGTTAACAGATGTGCTGCGCGCAGGAGCACGGGAGATTCTGGCCACTGCGGTGCGCGCTGAGGTGTCGGAGTTCCTAGCAGGTCACGTCCACCTTTTGGACGACGAGGGTCGCCAGCGGTTGGTACGGCACGGGTTTCTGCCGGAACGCGAAGTTTTGACCGGGATCGGCAAGGTGTCAGTCCAGGTTCCTCGGGTGCGAGACCGTGGGGCAAACGCGGATGGCTCGAAAGTCCGTTTCAACTCGTCGCTTATCCCGCCCTATTTGCGCAAGGCAAAGTCTGTGGAGGAATTGCTTCCGTGGCTCTATCTCAAAGGCATCTCGACAGGGGACTTCAGCGAGGCACTGGCTTCGTTGGTGGGCCCGGATGCCGAGGGGTTGTCATCCTCGACAATCACACGTCTTAAGGCAACCTGGTGGGACGAGTATGAGGTCTGGCGCAAGCGCGATCTGACAGGAAAGCGCTACGTCTACATCTGGGCCGATGGTGTCTACTTCAACCCGCGCCTGGACGATGATCGTCAATGTATGTTGGTGATTATTGGCGCGGACGAATACGGGGACAAGGATGTTCTTGGTATCATGGATGGGTTCCGTGAGAACGCGGACAGCTGGCGTGATCTTCTTCGTAGCCTAAAGAAACGGGGACTAACGATTGCGCCCGATCTGGCCTGTGGGGACGGTGCACTGGGCTTTTGGACCGCACTGCGGGACGTGTATCCCACGACGAAAGAGCAGCGCTGTTGGGTCCACAAAATGGCCAACATCACGGGCGCGATGCCAAAGCCCATGCATGAGAAGGCCAAGGCGGGGTTGCAAGACATCTGGATGGCCGCAACGAAGAAGGAAGCAATTGCCGCCTTCGATCTGTTTGTTGAAACCTACGGAGTGAAATACGAGCGGGCGGTCAAAAAGCTGACCAAAGATCGTGACGTGTTGCTGACCTTTTACGACTTCCCAGCCGAACATTGGAAACACATCCGAACGACAAACCCAATCGAAAGCATCTTCGCCACCGTCCGCAATAGGACCCGCAAGACCAAGGGCTGCCTGAGCAGGAAAACGGCCCTGTCGATGGTCTTCAAGCTGATGATGTCAGCCAAGAAGAAATGGCGAAAGCTCAGCGGCACAAACCGACTGCCCGAAGTCATTCAAGGGGTTGAGTTCAAAGACGGGATCAAGCAAATTCAAAAAGCCGCCTGATTAGACCGTCACCAACTTTTGGGCATAGCTCGAATCATTTGATTGCATACGGACTGTCTCTCCGCCATCACGCTGGCGCATGCATTTATGGATAAATATCAAATACTTACGGGCAGCCTCTTGATTGCTACCACCCACGCTTAGATTGTATAAGCCCCAATTATCTGTATTCCCTGCCTAATGATCCAATCAGCACTCGAATTCCATCGTGCAGCCCCGCGCTGGGCTACGCTCCTCCGACATAAAAATGGCCCCACCAAAGCAGGGCCATCCACTCAATTCAAATTGGTTTTAGAAGCTTTCGTTACACTCGCGTGCCGCTTCCATCGCTTTGAGCGTCCCATCCAAGTTGATGATAAACGCATATTCAGCCCCCGGGAAAACCGTCATTGTGTATTGTTTGGCAATGTCAGTTGCGAGATTAGAGTTCACTTCGGCGCGGAAATATCCGCCTGTATACCCGTTGCTCACATTGGCCCGCATGCCTTTAGATTCACCCTTGTAATAGTTGTCGCCGACAATAATCTGCAACTCTTGAATTTCGCCTTCTTTAATATCAGTTTCATTCTGGGTAAAAACGCCGAGATATCCAATGGCATGATCCTTCGTAAGGCCCATTTGAACTACATTCGGCCCATCTTTGCGCTCAATCATACAGGACTGGTTGTCCATGTCTTTCCAGACATTCCACCCTTCAACCATACCTACTTCTTCAAATGAACTTTGTGCGGAAGCAGCAGACGCCCCCAAAGCAATCAACGTTGTCGCAGCTAAAATTTTCGTGACCGACATAAGTATTCTCCATTATTAGGTGATGCCTTCTGGCACCAAACACAAATCCACATCCAAACCCTAGCCGTCCCCTTGCCGTGGTTCAATCCCATTCCCGCTCAAAAACGCCCCTTTACACGTCCCTCCGGCATGGCCCCGCGCTGGGCTAAACCTTAGTTGGGAAGGTGGTGAGACCCTCTGGAAGCTCCGTCGTCATTTTCATTTCCGGGACTTCTTGTGCCCGGACCATGCCTGTCGGCAACAGAATGGCTAAAGCCATTGCTGTGTTTTGAAAAAGGTGTCGTAAGACAATATTCAGGTCCTCCTTTGCGTTTCAGTTCAAATAATCTATTGCTATGTCAGTCTAACAGGTTGCTGAAAAACGGTTTTCCGCCAAAAAAATGCGCACTACATGTTGATCGGTGACCGATACTATCAATATGCAGCGCGCCAATTGGGCTATATTGAATGTCAGCCGGAGTTTTTCAGCAGCCTGCTAAATGTCAGCTTTCAAACCGCCTTAATTGCGTCGATTATCCCTTCGCGCCACACCTGCTACACTCACAGGCGTCAGAGGTCGTCCGACCACCGCTTCGGCGCTCGAAACAAAGCTGTGAACGCCATGAACACCTAACCGTTCTCCCAGATCCAGTCCGCCAGCCCCCAATACGAAGGCAAACACAATCAGTCCAAGTCTTTTCGATACAGTCATTTTCATTCTCCTGTCTTAAAGTGGCCTGGCAGTTCGCTCATTTTACCAGCGAGATCAGCCGCGTCGATTTGTGTGGCGCTTGTCGTGTTTTCAAAAACAAACCCACCTGTTTCTGCGTCGCTTCCTGTCATCCAGTTATTGAACTGGATGCTGTATTGCGGCCCACCGGCAATATCCTTCGACGTCACAACATACCGGCATGGATAGGGCCTGTCGCCATGAGCGATCCAGATCTGCCAGTCAACCTCGTCGGTTCGGAAGGCAAGAAAATCGCATTCCACCCCGCCGATAACTCCGCTGCCCAAATCCTTTACATCGGTCACGCCCTGCATCATCTGGTCATATGAATCTGAAAGTAACAGGTGGGCCGCTGGTGGTGACCGGTCAAGTTTTGTCTTCATCGTATCGATCAGATCATCAATCGAACCGGGGGCATCAACCTGCACGTACATATTTGCCGTTTTGCCGAGCAACGTTAAGGTTTTCCCGTCAAAGAATGTCTCTGTATCGGCAAATCCGCCCGAACGGGTCGTGTGGATATTTCCGGGACGATTCAAGGAAACGGTTCCCGAACTGACAAGAGCGAGGCGCTGGTCATCTTTCGTAATAACTTCCAGGCTTGCATCATAACCAAATGAGACAGCATCCTGAGAGGCGATGTAGTCCGACATGGATTTCAAAATGGACTTGGCATCTGCTTCGTCCGCAGCGACCGCAGTCGGTCCAGTCATCCCAAGCACCAAAATCAGTGCGGGGGCTGACAAAGCTCCTCTGACAGTCGAAAGAAGGTTTCTAGGTATTCTAGTCATTCTCATTTACCTTTCTTTACAATAATTGCCCAACCAGGGCGTTTCGTTGTGAGCTGCCCCACTTGAGTGGTCCAATTTGAAAGTTAGTGCATGACTGGTCTTTGGTCCATCTGAATGATGGCTTCGGGCGCAGGTGGGCGATAGCCCAAAGCACTGTGTGGTCCATTGCCCGGCGGTCGATACGTCGTATCGATGAGAGGGGTTTGGTGTTGTAGTGTTTCCTCCATCGTTCGATGATTATTTGGGCTTCGCGTAGTGAGTAGAATATTTCTCCGTTTAGCAATTCGTCTCGCATACGGCCGTTAAAGCTTTCGCAGTAGCCGTTTTCCCAAGGTGACCCCGGTTCAATATAGGCCGTCTTAGCGGGACAACCCCGCTTTTCCTACGGGACCCATGCCGCCGATACGAGACCGGCGGCATGAATATTGGTTAACTTATACAGGGTCTGCGGCGCGCTCTTCCTGTTTACAGTCACGTTTGTCTCCACCAACGATACCCTCCTCCTGGCGACAATCTTGACGAGCGTCGCGACGGTCCTGACGGCGGTCAATATTCTCTGAACAAGCGGACAAGAAAACTGATACTGCAATCAGTGGCAAGATAATCAGGGCCTTGGATGTTGTTTTTCTAGTAGTAATTGGTATTTTCCCCATTTGGTTTGGTTGGTTGTTCTTGTTTTACTAATTGCTAATTGCTAATTGCTAATTGCTAATTGCTAATTGCTAATTGAAATTTAGCGTATTTTCGCGTGGTTTGATGAACAATAAGTCTACTACACAACCTAAATTTTGTTTTTCGACAAGCATTCAATCGCTTGGGTACCATGTTTGTTCAAACCCCGGCACTGTCCGTGGAAAACTCTGAAAACTTGAAGCGGTGCATATTCGATTGATCCTATCCGAAAAAGCCGTAAGAAATCAAGGGCAGCCAAATGCCAAATTTGCGTTTGGACAGGTAATTGCTTTTCCTCTGACATTGCCTCTTGACCGTCTCAAGTTAGTTTAAGCTGACAATGCCCGCGCAAGGCATCACCAACTCCGTGCGCTGATGAACCAAGCGTCGCCCCCCCCCGGAACAGCACCGCTCTGGCCTGCTGCTCTTGCAACTTCGGGGCGACAAAGCGCATCTCGGGCGCTGTGCCGCAATCATAATCGCTTCGGCATCGGCGGCGTCATTCTTCTGACGTTTAACAAAAGGCCGCACGTATGATGCGATCAGCTTCACGTCGTGGCCAAACCTAACCATCTAACGCGCCCAGAAATGAGCGCTGCCGCAAGCCTCCATTACCACCAGCGAGGGCGACGGGTCTGCCATAAATTTTCGAAACTGCGGTCGCGTAAGTTTCTTGCTGTATTTTAGGTGGCCCGTCATTGACGCAAAGTGGATTTGGAACACAGCCTTTGCCAAACCCACCCCAACCCTTGTCTCATTCATTTCGCCGTCCTCTCCGCTTAGTGGCTCTTCCAAGATCACATCATGGCACATTGCGATGCCGTCTGAGGAGGGCTGCAACCACTCCATCTTACAACAACGAGCGACCCAACATGGTAGCATCCGCAATGAAACTGAAAATGGCCACGTAAGTTCTAAAGCGGCACCCCGTTAAAAACGGGGGAATTACCGCCACCCTGACCTTCACAACCGAGTTTCCTTTGACGCTGCCCTAGTCTGGGTTACGCGTCATTTTTAGTTAAACCTTGGGAGCCCGGGAAAACGATTGAGGTCGTAAGGCGACAAAATAATAAAAACCAATTGCTTTATCGAATTTCAACGATAGGGTTAAGGTGTGTGGGTTCATTGACGCCTAGAGAGATCCAACTGAGTGAATCTTGAGTGCCGAGCCATTTTCAGTTAACTCTCAATGAGATAGGATCTTAAGGGAGAAAAGCGTTGAGTAACCTGGGTAAAATAAATCGAGGCCTGCGAGCGGCATTTGCGGATAAATCAGTACGAACGGTTTTAGCCATTTCAACAGCTATTGTTTTATGGGCTTCTGTTTTTTATCGCTTCGTTGAAGGTTGGTCTTGGCTGGATTCTATATACTTTTCTGTCGTGACAATTTCTACAGTTGGGTTTGGAGATTTCTCGCCCGAGACGGCTGCTGGTAAGGTATTCACAATTTTTTACATCATCATCGGTCTTGGTGTTTTTGTAACTGCGGCAACGACTGTGGCCGACGCAATCATCAAGCAAGCAAAAGAGGGGGAAGACGACGCGTAAGCCTCGAGCTTCTTCAACGCGGACCCTCACTGCATCCCGTGTATGTTCTTGCAAGTTCGACAACGTTTAATTTGCAAGTGCTACAGGATGAAAGCGGGTTGGTCTGCATATAGAGCCAAATCAATGCTCTATCGCTAACGAGGGTATGCGATGGTTGTATTTCATAAGTTTGGCCTTTCGATGTCTGCTTAAGTAGGCACATTAATTTCAGGCTCGACTGACCGAGACTGAACGCTTTTGGGGAGTTTCTAATGGGTAAGACAGATGACGCACGAATTGTTGACCTAGTCGTTCGGCTAGTTTTCTTGGGGTTGTTCATTTACAGCGCCATCGTAATGGTGGCCCCTTTGGCAAGCGTTGTGATTTGGGCGGTCATACTGTGCGTGGCTTTGTACCCTTTATATACTTGGCTTGAGCAAAAACTCGGGGGGAGGAAATCTCTCGCCTCTGGAATCATAGTCCTTCTTGGTCTTGCCCTCACTTTAGGTCCCGTAGGTTCGGCAATCTCAGGAGCGATTGAAATCGCGCGGAATCTTTCTGACCAAGCCACCGCCGGAACTTTGAAAATGCCACCCGCGCCCGAGGGTCTTAAGGATTTACCCCTCGTCGGCGGTAAACTCTCTGAAGTTTGGTCAGTCTTTGAAAAAAATCTGGGGGATGCCTTAAGGACTTACGGACCACAAATCACGGAAGTCGGCATGGCTATTTTTGGACGCGCCGCGGGAATTGGGATGAGTTTGCTCGGTCTAGCGCTCTCCGTGATTGTCATGGGTTTTCTGTTCTCACCTGGCCCCAAACTTTCTCTTGGCGTCCAAGGGTTTGCGAACCGAGTGTTTGCTCCACGCGGTGGCGAATTCGTTGTGATGGCTGGTGCCACAATTAAAAACGTCACAAAAGGCGTGATTGGCGTTGCTGCAATTCAAGCCGTGTGTGTTTGGGTTCTCCTTGCTCTCTTTGGGATTCAGTCGGCCGCAACTCTCGCTCTGATATGTTTGATCCTATCGATCATCCAGCTTGGCCCCATGATCGTTCTCATTCCGGTCGCCATTTACGCATGGAGTTCCATGTCAGGCGGCGCGGCTCTCGCATTTACTGTTCTTGCCATTCCAGTTGGTATCATGGATGGTTTTCTCCGCCCGATTTTCATCTCCAAAGGATTGCAAACCCCAATGCTGGTCATTTTGATCGGCGTCATCGGTGGTATGATGGCTTATGGACTTATCGGTGTCTTCATGGGGCCGGTTTTGCTGGCCGTATTCTACGAATTGTTTACGCTTTGGTTGGCGTCTGATGCCGATGAAACCGTTAAAGGAGAGGCTGAATGAAGCGCACGATCTGGTCCACACTTGCCGTTCTGCTGGTGTTTCTATGTTGGTATATCGCGGCGGATCGGAGGACTCCTTTCACCGGAAATGCACGTGTGAAAGCCATCGCAACACTTATCGTTCCCCAAGTGTCAGGCGTTGTGACCGAAGTATTGGTCGCGAATGGCCAAGTGGTTTCTGCGGGGGACGTCCTCGCGCGCATTGATCGCAGACCCTATGAGATCGACAAAATGCGCGCCGAGGCGGATTTGGAATCTGCCACTCAAGATGTAGGCGCATCCTCGGCGCAAGTCCGCGCGGCCCAAGCCACGTTAACAAGGGCGCAAAGCGACCTCGACACAATGCGCTTACAGACTGAACGTGTTTTCGCGCTGGAGAAAAAGGGCTTAGTTCCCATTTCAAAAGCGGACGACGCCCGAAAAGAATTGGCAAATGCGGAGGCTCAAAAAGACAATGCGGTTGCTGATTTGGATCGCGCAAAGCTTCAACTGGGAGACGCCGGTCAAGATAATCCAAAAATCCAGAGAGCGCTTGCATCCCTTTCCGAGGCCGAATTGAATTTGGAGTGGACTGAACTTAAAGCCCCTGCCTTAGGCGTTGTGTCCAACTTACTCGTGGCCCCCGGGACCTACGCGCACAGTGGACGGGAGCTTCTGACTTTTCTTGATGCTACAGACGTCTGGGTCGAAGCCTATATGACTGAAAATAATATTGGGCTCGCGAAGGTCGGAGATCCGGTCGAAGTCGTTCTCGATATGCACCCTGGCCAGATTGTCGACGGTGTTATTGAAAGCTTTAGCGGTGCTGTTTCAATTAGCGGTGGAGACACGGCGGGAAAGTTAGCAAGCGCACCCAGTGCAACTGGATTTTTAAGGGAGCCTGAGCGGTTTCCTGTGCGTATTGTGTTGCCTGGCTATGAGGCAGGCTCTCTCGAAGACGATCTTAAGTTTCAATTAAATGGGCAAGCCGATATCATAATGTATCTAACGGACAGTTCATTATTGAACTTCGTTGGCCGTGCATACATTCGTTTGGTTTCTGTTTTCAGCTATGCTTACTGAAGATTACAGATCCGTCGTAAGGCTGGCCGTTGGGACAACTGTGGTGTTTACACTCGGATTGGCTATGGGGTGGCCATTGGCCTTTATCGGCGCCCTTTTTACAACGCTGTTTCTGCAAGCTCCGGCCCCTATGCCCCCTAAAGTGTCATTAAAGCTGTTCACTTTGGCGCTTCTGTTGATGATCACATCATGGGTTCTTTCGTCCCTTCTTTCTCCCTATCCATTAGTGTTTCTCGCCGTCGTTTGTATTGGGATCATAATGTCTTTTACGTGGTCTCTGTCTGGGGCTGGAATTCTACCGGGTGTCCTTGCGCTCATGGCGGCGATGATGGTTCCGAACGTCGTTTTCCAATCACAAGAAATAGCCCTCGTACTCGCGATTTGGATACCTATCAACTTGCTCATCGCGGGGTATACCTCGGCTCTCATGTTTCTAATCATACCTGTAAGAGAGCCCGCCGTTGCGAAAGCCCCGCCCAAGCCCGCGCCGGAATTCGATTCACTCCGACGTCTCCTGAGAATGTCGCTGGTGACAGTGCCATTTGCGCTCATTTTCTTCATTTCAGGCTCGAGCGCTCTTCTGGTGCTTTTCTTCGTAGCCTTACTCTCACAGCAACTTGCAGCCATGGCTGGAGCCGGAAAAAACGTAGGCAAGGCGATGCTGATCTCAAACGGCCTTGGGGCCGTCGTCGCAATTCTTTGCTTCGAGATTAACGTGATTGCGCCAAGCCTCGTGACTCCTGCTTTGTTGTGCTTGCTGCTCTGCTTGTCCTTGGGCGCGCTTGGTAAGTCAAAAAGTAAACTTGCCCCCGCTGCTGGGTCCGCAATTACCACGGCTTTGGTTATCTATGGTGGATCCATTGGATTTTTTGCCGATGAAGCTGACGCAAAAAGCATAACGCGGGTTTTGCAAATTGGGAGTGCCGTTATGTTTGTGATTGTAGCCTACATTGTCGTCGATGAGTTTTGGCCGGAGCGAAAACCACGCAACGCGGTTTAAGGGAAACCGCACCGAGGTGGTGTCAGACAAATTCGAACTCGTCTCAGCTAGGCCAGTGAGACTGCCCTTTATGCCGCGCAAAGACCGCGCCACTCAGCCAGAGCAGCAGTGCGGTTCATCTTGAAATGATCTCTTTGGGAAAGGGTGCGCTCCTGATTAAAATGGTTGTGGATGGAAGCATGGACGGAAACGAATTTCTGCAAGGTTCGCATGCGCCTAAAGCGGATCATGGCACGCTCTCATCGTCGAAACGGCAAGTGCGAATTTTCAGCGCGATTGTTTTTCCAACGACCCGTTTCCTGTTTCGCCACGTTACCAATTACCTTCATCGCGGCGCCGTATGAGCGAAGTTTGTCGGTTACTAGCACCTCGGCTCTGCCATGACGTTTCATGGTTTTCTTGAGGAATTTCAATGCAGCCTTGCGATTTCGACGTTTCGTAACGTAAGATTCCAACACTTCACCCTCGTGATCCACGGCACGCCATAGATAGTGCAGTTCGCCGTTTATCTTCACAAAAACCTCATCCAAGTGCCACTGCCAATTCGAGTAACATCGCATCCGACTAACCCGCTTTCTACGGATCTCAGCAGCGAACATTGGGCCAAATCGGTTCCACCAGAAACGGACGGTTTCGTGGCTGACATCGATGCCTCGTTCATGCAAAAGATCTTCCACATTTCGAAGCGAAAGAGGAAATCTGACGTAGAGCATCACAGCAAGACGGATGATTTCAGGGCTCGTTTTGAAGTAGCGAAATGGCGAAGGTTTTGTCATCCGCAAACGCTACAAAACCGCCCGACCCTGTTCAAGTCAGTTTCTTCTGACAGTGCCCCTGGGCCCATTCCGAGAAGCTGAGGTTGGTTGTTATGATGACGCTGGTCTGCTCATAGAGTTTGCTAAGCAGATGGAACAGCAGCGCACCGCCTGACGAGCTGAACGGCAGGTAACGTCGGCTTCTAATACAGTCATGGTGTCTTCGCCCCGCTTGCCCGCTTCTCCTCCGACATGCCACAATAGAGCTCAAGGGCAGCCTCTATACCGTCCCGCCAAATCAGGTCTAACCAAAGTTCAAAGGCTGAAGTGAAGCTGCTTTCTTTTGCTAAATCACCATAAATTGATTTCTGTTCTAACCAGGTCATTGGCCGTTCACGAGCCGCTTGGGCAGTGCTATTCAGATCGTCCCAAAACGGATCGTTAGGCTCAATCTGACTGCCATCCTCTCTGCTGCCTTCGCACATACGGGCCCACATCGCTTCGATCAGAGCGAGACCCTCGATAGGTGTGCCTGCTGCCAGCGCATCACGGATGATCGGGTGCAAGAAGCCTGCGTGCCGAGACGATCCATCAAAGGTCACGCGGCGGGTCGTGTCGCGAATCTCGGCGTTCGCAAAGCGGCTGGTGATCAGGTCTATATAAGCAAGCTGCGTCATACCCGGCACGGCGGCCACATGCGGTGCGATTTCCTGCGTTTCGATCTTGCGGAATAGCCCCAAGATTAGCGGGTGGCCCATCGTAGCTGCTATAGTATCAACTGAAAGCAATTCGCCCGGTGTCGCAACAATTTGGTGCCCTGCGTTCAACAGGCGCAGCTTCATCGCCTCAAATGCATGGACATCAGGAGTGAACGTCGCACCAGCCTTGTCCCAATCGGGGCGACCTGCACAAAATTTGTCCTCGATCACCCACTGACGAAAGTTTTCATGGGTCACAGGAGCGCCGTCATCGACACCAAATTCTTTTACCAACGCAAGCTCGGCTGGGCCAGTTGCGGGCACGATGCAATCGACCATCGCATTCGGGAATGTCACGTTCTGGTCAATCCACATCGCCAGATCAGGATCGGACAACATTGCAAGGCCAACGACCGTTTGACGCAAAACGTCTCCATTACCTTGTAGATTGTCACAGCATTGGCACGTGAACGGGCCCACGCCGCTGTTGCGACGGGCCTTTAGTGCAGCAACTATCGCGCCGAACGCTGTTTTCGGACTGTCGGGGTTGGCGGCGTCATGCTTGAGGTCAGCGTGCTGGGTATCAAGCTGGCCGTTCGCAGACTGATAATAACCGCCCTCGGTCACGGTCAAGGCCACGATACGAATAGCGGCTTCGGACAAATTCGCAATCAGCGGCGCGTTGTCGTCGGCAACCGGAATGAACCCGATCATTGACCCAATCACTTCGGCAGACTTGCCGGACGGGTCGAGCTCGATCAGCGTTGTCAGACAGTCTTGCGCCAACAGGCGATCACGCTGTACTGCGTCCCCTGCTCGCACACCTGCGCCCAAAATCGCCCAGTCCTGCGCCAATCCCTGATCCATCAAACGATGCAGATACCACGCCTGATGCGCGCGGTGAAAATTGCCCAACCCTATATGAACGATGCCAGCCGTCAGGTCAGAGCGATCATAGGACGGCGTCCGCACGCAGTCAGGCAGGTTTGCCAGATTTTCAAGACTCAGTTTCATCAGCTCATCCACTGTCCGCCGTCGACGTTATACGTCTGCGACACGATATAATCGGAGTCCGGAGAGGCTAGGAAAACCGCCATGCCAGTCAAATCAGCGGGGACCGCAAACCGTCCAGCAGGTACACCTGCGGCGACCTCGGCCTTTTTCTGACCAGGTTTTTTATCTTCGAGCTTGGCAAAAATCGCATCGACATGGTCCCAATGTGCGCCATCCACGACACCTGGTGCGATGGCGTTCACGTTAATCCCATAACGGATCAGATCGAGGCCCGCAGACTGTGTCATCGAAATAACGGCCGCTTTCGTCGAACAATAAACCATGACCAGTGCCTCGCCTCGCCGCCCGGCTTGGGACGCCATGTTGATAATCTTACCGCCGTGGCCCTGTGCAATCATCTGTTTGGCCGCTGCCTGCATAGTGAACAAGGTGCCCGCAACGTTGACCGAATACAGTTTGTCGAAACTGGCCCGGGTGATATTGACGGTTTCGGATGCATCAAACAACGCGGCATTGTTGACTAAAATATCGAGCTTGCCAGATCGTGCAACGACCGACGCGATGGCCGCGTCGATGCTTGCTTGATCAGATACATCGATCTGCACCGCGTAGGTTCCACCGCCCAATTCCGCTGCAGTATTTTGCGCGGCGGCGAGGTTGATGTCAGCAATCGCGACGGTAGCGCCCTCGGCAACGTAACCTTCGGCAAAACCACGCCCTATACCGCGCGCAGCCCCTGTAATCAGGGCCGACTTACCGTTCAGACGTGTCATGCGATGCGCAGTCCCTGCGCGTCAAATCTGTGCAGCTTGTCCATATCGGGGGTCAGATAAATGTTTTCGCCGTGGCGTGCTTCAATGTCACCCGTGATACGAACCGTCATCATGTCCATCAATCCGGTTTCATGGATGTGGATGAACGTGTCTGACCCAAGATGTTCGGCCACGCCAACAGTGCCCTTCCAAAGACCTTCAGTCTTGGAAACAGCCAAATGTTCGGGGCGGATGCCAATGGTTGTGGCATTATGCTTAGCCGCTTCCGCACCTTCAATCTGGTTCATTTTAGGGGAACCGATAAAGCCCGCGACAAACTTGTTGCGTGGTGCATGGTACAGATCAAGCGGGGAGCCGACCTGTTCAATAATACCAGCCTGCAACACCACTATCTTGTCGGCCATAGTCATGGCCTCGACCTGATCGTGGGTCACGTATATCATTGTTGTTTTTAGCTTTTCATGCAGCTCCATTATTTCAAGGCGCATGCCAACACGTAAAGCCGCGTCAAGGTTAGATAGTGGTTCGTCAAACAGGAATGCCGCAGGTTCGCGCACAATCGCACGGCCAATCGCCACACGCTGACGCTGACCACCGGACAACTGACCCGGTTTGCGATCCAGATAATCCGTCAAGTTCAACGCTGCCGCCGCAGCCTCAATCTTGGCGTCTTGTGTTGCCTGATCCAGCTTTGCCATACGCATCGGAAACGCGATGTTCTTGCGCACAGACATGTGCGGATAAAGTGCGTAGGATTGAAACACCATCGCCAGACCGCGTTTGGACGGTGGCAGGGCCGTGGCATCGCGACCATTGATGTCGATGTGCCCAGCTGTGGTATCCTCAAGACCCGCAATCAGACGCAACAGCGTGGATTTACCACAACCCGATGGCCCGACGAAAACAACGAATTCACCTTCGTTAATTTCCAGATCAAGTGGCGGAATGACCTGAACATCGCCAAAGTTTTTAGTGACTTGGTTAAGGGTAATCTGTCCCATGTATCAGGTTCCTTATTTTACCGCGCCAAACGTCAGGCCACGGACAAGTTGTTTCTGGCTGAACCAGCCAAGGATGAGTATAGGAGCAATGGCCATCGTAGAGGCCGCACTGAGTTTCGCGTAAAACAGACCTTCAGGGCTGGAATAGCTCGCAATGAAGGCTGTTAGGGGTGCCGCTTTCGCAGCTGTAAGGTTGAGGGTCCAGAACGCCTCGTTCCACGCCAGTATAAAGTTCAGCAGCATCGTGGACGCGATACCAGGGAGCGCCATTGGCGTCAGAACATACAGAATTTCTGATTTAAGACCGGCTCCATCCATCCGCGACGCCTCGAGGATTTCAACCGGAATTTCACGGAAATACGTGTAAAGCATCCAGACAATGATCGGCAGGTTGATCAACATCAACACAATCGTCAGGCCGACAACGCTGTCCAGCAACCCCATCTTAATGAACAAAAGATAGATAGGGTACAGCACGCCAACAGCTGGCAACATCTTGGTTGAGAGCATCCAGAGTAGAATGTCTTTGGTCCGGGGAGATGGCACAAAGGCCATTGACCAAGCCGCAGGGATCGCAATCATGATCCCGAGGATCGTTGACCCCCCAGCGATGAAGATCGAATTCCACAGAAACCGGCCGTAGTTTGATCGTTCCATCACCGTTGTGTAGTTTTCCGTGGTCCAATCAAAGAACAGGAACAGGGGTGGGTCATTGATGGCCTGCGCTTCGGTTTTGAAGCTGGTCAAGATGGTCCACAAGATTGGGAAGAAGATCAGTAGACCGATGGCCCACGCAATCGTCGTATTGATCGCTTTGCGTTGTGTTGTGACGGAACGTGCCATGTGTCGCCCTCCCTCAGTTATCTAGGTTTTTGCCAACGATGCGCATCAGGAAGATGGCAACGATGTTTGCAAGGATGATGGCATAAACGCCGCCCGCAGAACCAAGTCCAATATTCTGACTTTCAAGCACACGCTGGAAAATTAAGTAGGACAACGTACGGGTACCGAACGCACCGCCGGTGGTCACGAAAATCTCGGCAAAGATCGCCAGCAAGAAAATCGTTTGGATCAAGATCACGATTGTAATAGCGCGGCTCAGGTGGGGAAGCGTGATATAGATAAATCGCGATAATGGCGATGCACCGTCCATCTCGGCCGCTTCGAGCTGTTCACTATCAAGGCTCTGGATTGCAGTCAGCAAGATCAGCGTCGCGAACGGCAACCACTGCCAGGACACAATCAAAATAAGCGACGGCATTGCCGCATCCGACAGCCAACTGACCGGCTCTGCACCAAAGAATTTCCAAAGATGAGCGAACAGACCGTTCGTAGGGTCCATGAAGATATTCTTCCACACCAGCGCCGATACGGTTGGCATTACGAAGAACGGGGCGATGACAAGAATCCGGACGACCCCTTGGCCCCACATAGGTTGATCGAGCAAAATGGCGAGCAAAATACCAAGGATGATCGTAATAGCCAGAACGCCGCTAAGAATGATCAGCGTCGTTAAAATTGCAGGCCAGAATGAACTGGACGTTACAAAGCGGACGTAGTTGTCAAATCCTGCCCAGCCTAGGTCTCCGCCACGCAGCGGTAGATAATTGCGGAACGAAAACCACAACGTCATCGTCAGGGGAACCAACATCCAGCCCAGAAGCAGGATCACGGCGGGAGCCATCATCAGACGGGCGGCTGATCGGGAAGCTTTGGTAGCCATTGGAATTCAACTCCTCTTTGAACAGACTGGTATAGAAAAGGCGACCATGTCTGTCGCAGCTTTCGGACGGCATTCGAGTTGGTGGCTTGCTTGTGATCAGGGGGCGACACACGCCGCCCCCTGATGTGAAGTATAGGTTTAGTAACCTGCAGCTTCCATTGCTTCGGTCGTAATTGCCTGCGCCTTAGCTAGAGCTTCTTCGACGGTCTGCTGACCTGCATAAGCTGCCGAGAATTCCTGACTTACTTCGGTGGCGATGCCCGCGAATTCAGGGATAGCAGCGAACTGGATACCAACATATGGAACCGGATCAACTGTCGGGTTGGTCGGATCAGCCGACAGGATAGAGTCCAGCGTCATCTGAGCAAACGGGACCGCAAGGTAGTCAGGGTTCTCATAGAGCGATGTACGCGCACCAGGAGGAACGTTAGCCCAGCCTTCGTTGGCCGCAACCAGTTCGATGTAGCCAGTGCCAGTTGCCCATTCGATGAACTGCTTAGCTTCAGCTTCTTGCTGGGTTCCAGCTGGGATCGCCAGAGCCCAAGCCCAGAGCCAATTGGACCGCTTACCCAAACCAGTATCTGGTGCCAGTGCAAAACCAACAGAGTCAGCAACAGTTGAATCGTCGCCTGTTACGAAAGACGCAGCAACCGTTGCGTCAATCCACATGCCACATTTGCCTTGGTTAAACAGCGACAGGTTTTCGTTGAAACCGTTTGTCGGGTAGCCGGCTGGTCCAGAAGCATCCATCGTGTTCTTGTAGAAGTTAAGCGTGTTTGCCCAAGCATCTGTGTCAAACTGTGCATTCCACTCTTCGTCAAACCAGCGTGCACCGAAAGAGTTGGACATTGCTGTGATAAAGGCACCGCCCTCACCCCAACCAGCCTTACCGCGCAGGCAAATACCGTTGATTTCAGCGTCACGGTCCGTCATCGCAGCCGCAGCTTTAGCGATGAACTCCCATGTAGGGGCTTCCGGCATTTCGAGGCCAGCAGCTTCCATAAGGTCTGTGCGATACATAACCATTGAGCTTTCACCGTAGAACGGTGCCGCATAAAGCGTGCCGTCATGGCTCAAACCGCCTGCCATTGCGGGCAGGATATCGGCAACGTTGTATTCAGCAGACAGATCGTCAAGCGGGACGAGCCAGCCCTGCGCACCCCAGATCGGGGTTTCATACATACCGATTGTCATGATGTCGAACTGGCCACCCTTTGTGGTGATGTCCGTCGTAACGCGCGAGCGCAGAACGTTTTCTTCCAGCGTGACCCATTCAACAGCAATACCGGTTTCGGCTGTGAATTGATCCGTATAGCCCTGCATACGAACCATGTCGCCGTTGTTCACGGTCGCGATGGTGAGTGTCGCAGAGTGACTGTCTGCGGCAGCGATGCCAGCAGTCAGGCCCAAGCCAACCACACTGGTCAGTAGTGTTTTCTTGATAGACATTTTGATCCTCCCTTTTTTACGTGTGTAAACATTGGCGCTGAAAAAGCTGTGAGTCAAGACTGTTTATCAAACACTAGAATGCTGCATTGCGGCGTTTGCCGTTTGGTCAAGCAGACTCGCGCAACCTCAAGCTCCCCTCAAATAACTGGACCTTAGGGTTTGCGGGATCTATCTCCGCCCCCTGAATAATTTCAATGAGTCGGGAAACTGCCGCCTTTCCAATCGCTTCAAAGTTCTGCTCCACTGTGGTCAGCGCTGGCGTGACAAACGGACACAAAGGATAATCGTCGTGACCCGCAATGCGCAAACCGCCTTCACGGCTCCGACCCGGCGTTAACCCGTGCCGCATTGCAGCACGCAAAGCGCCGATCGCGACGCGGTCATTTACACAGAGAATCGATCTGTCGGTATACAGCCCACGGGAGAAAAAATCGTCCAAGACAGCCTCACCATGAGCCTCAAAATGCCAACCTTCACCAACCATCTCGGTACCAATAATCGTAGCTTCAAACCCCATTTCATGCATCCGTTTGATATAAATTTCTTCGTGCTGAACAGCGTTAAAGTTCACACGAGGCATGCCAAGAAAAACCGGGGGGCCACCAACGCGGCAAAGATATTCAATCATTAAACCAAAGCTTTGCGTGTGATCCGTGCCGACGTATTCAACATTCGGCATCGTCTTGGGTCGCGAGTCAACAAGAACGAACGGAAGGCGTTCACGGAGTTTTTGATGAACGTTAGCGTCACTTTGGTTCCCTAGCGGCACTACGAGCGCCCCATCAACATTCATCGACATAAACGTCCGCGCAGCGCGCGCTTCGATCTTTGGATCCGAGTGGGAACACTGCGTGATAACAGTAAAACCCGCATCCATTGCAGCCATCTCAATTTGCTCCAAGAGCCTAGTGAAAAACAGGTCATTCAAGTAGGGAATGATAACGCCAATAATGCCTGTCGTCTTGCGATTCAGGCGGGTCGCAAAGAAATTAGGGACATATTCAACCTTGCCCAACCCGGCCTCGATCCGTGCCACGGTAGCAGCCTTAATGAGCGTGGGGTTTTGAAAATAACGAGATAGTGTTGGACGGGACACGCCGATCGCAATCGAGAGTTCTTCCATAGTGTTGACACGCGGCTTATTCATAACAGGTCTCCTTATTCCCAATTTCTTCCATGATACGACTTCTTTAGCTCAAGTCGATATTTTTTTTCGCACGTAAAGAAAGTATCACAGTTTTTACATTGAATGGAGTATTATTGCCCAAATTCCCGCCTAGCCCAGCTTTCACCTTGGTGTAGAGATATCTACAGAGCCGTTTTTTACGCTTGCAGGCAGCTGGATAACATCCGTCCCTGCAGCTCAGAATAGCCTCTTCGTTTATTGGCCGCCCCTTAATTGGTATCAATCCTTTCCGAGCTCCCAGCATTCAAAAACAGGCCAGCCTACGATCTGGGAAATCCCACAAACGAGGTGCCCATTTTAACCCAAGCAGATGGAATAAGGCAAAGACGTGACCTGACACCCCGCCGGGGCACCGTCAGAGGAAATTCGCTTGAGGCGGGCAGGGCAACTAACTAGCATTTGACTATGAAAAAATGCTCTCCATTTCGCTATTTCAAGACGTCTCCTGAAATCATCCGTTTAGCAGTGATTCTCTACGTTCGATTTCCACTTTCGCTTCGAAATTGGAAGATCTTTAGCATGAACGAGGCATCGATGTCTGCCACGAAACAGTCCGTTTCTGGTGGAACCGATTTGGCCCAATGTTTGCAGCTGAGATCCGTAGAAAGCGGGTCAGCCGGATGCGATGCTACTCGAATTGGCAGTGGCACCTCGATGAGGTTTTTGTGAAGATAAACGGCGAACTGCACTATCTATGGCGGGCTGTTGACCATGAAGGAGAAGTGCTGGAAAGCTATGTCACCAAGCGTCGGGATCATAAGGCCGCGTTGAAATTCCTTAAGAAAACCATGAAACGTCATGGCAGAGCCGAGGTGCTAGTTACCGACAAACTTCGCTCATACTGCGCCGCGATGAAGGTAATTGGTAACGCGGCGAAACAGGAAACGGGTCGTTGGAAAAACAATCGCGCTGAGAACTCACACTTGCCGTTTCGACGACGAGAGCGTGCCATGCTTCGCTTTCGCCGGATGCGAACCTTGCAAAAATTCGTTGCTGTCCACGCTTCCATCCATAACCATTTTAATCAGGAGCGCACCCTTTCCCAAAGAGATCATTTCAAGATGAACCGCACCGCTGCTCTGGCTGAGTGGCGCGATCTTTGCGCGGCATAAAGGGCAGTCTCACTGGCCTAGCTGAGACGAGTTCGAATTCGTCTGACACCACCGCTCAGGGGCATAGTACAAGCGCTTGGGCTAGTAGGATTTTTCGTTAAGCGATGTGCCATCGCCTTGAACGGGCGCAGAAATGTCCTCCCGTTTGCTTGGATCTAACAAGGAGGTTTCGCTTTTACCGGGTCTTTTCTGTGCCACAACTTATATCCCTTTAAGGGTCATAAGGCCGATTATTGGCCGGATGTATTTGGCCGAACAATATAGACAGAACACTTGGCCCGCCGTGCAACCCGAGAGGCTGTGGACCCCAAGAAATAATCTACAGCAACTGGGTGATGCGCGCCCACAATAATCAGATCGGCACCTATCTCGTTGGCCACTGCCGGGATCCGCACACCAGCTTTGCCCGTCGTAATCTTGCAGTCAATGTCGTCTGCATGTCCGGCCGCGGCCTTAAGCTTTTCCATCATTCGGGCGGTCAGGTGGTTTTCAGATTTGACAGTCACGAATTCGGTCGCAAACCCCGGGATTTGTTCAAGCACCGTCAACAGCGTGATCTTGCCCCCTAGTGCAAGCATCTGGCGCGCAAGGGCAATCTTTTCGGCGACAAGGACTTCGTGGTCAATAGCCACTGGGATCAGAATGGACGAGGGCATGATCGTGTTTCCTTCTTTAGGCGTTATGTAGGGAGGATGGGCAAAAACTTCAGGGCAAGCGCCACAGCCACTGCTAGAAATAATGTCTCGGCCACCAGCAAGGCTGCCGCGGGTTTGCCGACCTTCAAAATCTCTGCCGGGCGGGTCTTTAGCCCGACCGCCGCAATTGCTGTCAATAGCAACCACCCCGATGCGTCAACTGCAATCGAAAGCAGGACGGCGGGTAAGGTTACAAACGAATTCAGCATCGCAAGCAGGATAAATGCCAGAACAAAGCTTGGGATCAGTGGCGGGCGTGCGCCTGACGGATCAGGCATCGAAGTGCTACGCAAGACCAAGGTCGCCAGAACCACAACAGGGGCCAGCATGGCGACCCGCAACAGTTTCACCAAAGTCGCCGTCTCGCCGGCCTGTTCAGAGATTGAAAAACCCGCACCAACCACCTGTGCAACATCGTGAATGGTGGCCCCCAAATAGATGCCAGCCGTCACATCGTCAAAACCAAGCGCCTGGCTGAGGATAGGATAGATAATCATCGCGATCGTCGACAAAATGGTGACACCTACGACCGTGAACACCAGCCTGTCGTCTGATTTTTCATCCTTCGGCAGGATCGCGGCGATGGCTAGGGCGGCAGAGGCCCCGCAGATTGCAACAGCGCCTGCCGACAGAAAGGCAAAACGATAGCGAAAGCCGAAAAGCCGCGACGCAGCAAAGCCAAAGCCGATGGTCAACGGCACCATCAGCGTCACCATCGCAACAATGGGCCAGCCAAGCCCACTCATCATCCCAAAACTGATGCGCAACCCCAACAGCGCCACGCCCAACCGCAGCAACGTCTTTGAGGTGAATGCGATGCCCGGTCCGCAGCGCGGATCATCGGCCAGAAAGTTCAGGCTGATCCCGAACAAGAGCGCCAGCAACATCGAAGGAGCACCATAGTGCTCAGACACGAACTTGCTTGCCATCGCGATGATCATCGCCACCAATCCGCCGGGTATTAGTGATTGAGCGCGAGACTGCATGGCGGCCATATTCATGGGTTTCATCCTAATAGGTTAAGTTCGGCAGGTGTGACCACTGGTACGCTACCCGCCGTCGGCGAAAGTTTTAGCAAGGTTTAGATAGCCTGACTGAACCAACAGCCCGTCGGTTTCAGCGCTGTGGATGGCCTCCCGCCTACGGGTGCCAGGCAGGCGTGCGCCTTCCATGGCCTGGATCGTATCAAGCAGGCTGCTGACCCGGACCAGAAAATCTGAATTTGCATCGGGGCGAATGGCAATCAAGGTTTGCCCGACCATGGGCGCGGGCCCGTCGGCGGTAAAAAAAGATCCGGCCTCTTGGCTAAAAGCACTGCCGGTAAAGGCAGCGGCAAGGATTTCGACCATCAGGGCAAGGGCTGTACCTTTAGCCTCGCCAATGGGGATCATTGTGCCTTCAAGGGCCGCTTTGGCATCGGTTGTCGGTTCGCCCTGCGCATCCAGCGCCCAACCTAGTGGGATCGGTTGGTTGGTCTTATGGGCATTCATCACCTTGCCACGGGCAACCCGCGACAATGACATATCGAGCACCAAAGGATCACCTGCGGCCTGCGGTGTAGCAAAGGCAATCGGGTTGGTGCCAAAAACGGGCTCTTTTGACCCCCATGGCGCAATCGCTTTGGGGGCATTTGCCATCATCAGCCCGATCATGCCCGCTTTGGCAATTTTTTCGACCTGTACCGAAAGCGCGCCGCAATGATGCGAATTGCCCACGGCCATGATCGCGATGCCCATTTTTTCTGCCACGGGCAGCCCCACTTCGAGCGCCGCGTCAAGCGCTGGAAAGGCAAAGCCCCGATCCGCGTCAATCAAAATAGACGATGGCCCGCGAAGGGTCGTGGTGACCTGAGCGCTTAAGTTAATCTTGCCCGACCGCGCCTGAGCGATATAATCGGCCACGCGAGAAAATCCGTGTCCGCTTTGGCTTTCGGCCTCGGCAGCGACAAGCGCTGCGGCGACAGAAACGCAAACGTTGGGCGGTACACCTGCCGCAGCAAGGGCGGCGTGGATTAGAGCCGTTGCATCGGCAATCGAAATACGGGTTTTATCAGTCACTGGTCACAACCTGCCTTCGGCATGGTAATGGGCGGCCCTGCATGCAGGGTCGCCCATTGGTTCATTATGCGCTGCGATACAGCTTGGTCATCGAGAACTCCCGATGCCCAAGGGCCTCGGCTGCAGTGTTGCGGCCATTGGCAGTCCGGCGGATCATTTCGATCAGCGCATCGCCAGCCTCGTCGATGGTCTGCTCGCGGCGCAAGATACCAGACACATCGACATCAACATGCTCTGACATGGTGCGCACTGTGCGGGGGTTTGCTGTGATCTTAATCACAGGCACGATCGGGTTGCCGACCACGTTGCCCTGCCCAGTTGGGAAAGTATGGATCACGGCGCCACCGGCAGCCATCAAGGTCACGCATTCCGCCGCAGCCGAGGAAGAATCCATGAAATACAGACCGTTGCCCTGACCCGGCGCTTCCGCTGGTTCAAGAATGTCGATGAACTTCGACGTACGCCCGATTTTTTCAAGGTTGCCAAGGGCCTTTTCTTCTATGGTGGTCAGACCGCCTTCGATATTGCCTCTGGTTGGCTGGCTGTCGGACAGGTCATCAGTCTGGTGCGCGAAAATCACATCGTTCTGATAGGCCTCCCACATCTTGTACCAGCGCTCGCCGACTTCTGCGTTGATCGCGCGCTCTTTACAGATGTGTTCTGCGCCGGTGATCTCGGATGTTTCGCCGAAAAAGCCGGTGATGCCTTCGGGCAGCAGCTTGTCGTACATGTTGCCGACCGTGGGGCAAGACCCCAGCCCAGTTGTCGTATCGCTTTCGCCGCATTTGGTAGAAATCCAAAGCTCACTTATCGAACATTCTTCGCGCTGAATTTCAGTCGCGTGATGCACAAATTCCTTGGCGGCCCAGGACGCGGCGCGGATGGTCTCGAAGTCACCTTTTTGCTCGATCGAGAATTCGGCCACAGGCTTGCCCGTCGCGCGAATACCATCGGCGATCTTCTTGGTCCAACCGGGTTCGATCCCGATCACAACGACGGCCGCGACGTTGGCGTTGGCACCAGTGCCGATGATCGTGCGGAAGTGGATATCAAGGTCTTCGCCAAATTGCAGACGGCCATAAGCGTGGGGGATCGCCATGGTGCCTTTGACGTTATTGGCCACAGCTTCGCATGCGGCGTTCGAGATATCGTCGACGGGCAGGATGAGCACGTGATTGCGCACGCCAACCCGGCCATTTTCGCGACGGTAGCCCTGTACGGTGATGTTTGAATATTTGGATGTCATGTTATTGGTCCTTACCAGCGCTTTGTTTTGCAGTTTTGGGTGTGGACGTGTTCGCCCTGACCGACATCGGTAATGATCTTGCCGATGTCCTCGCCGTATTTGATAGCGGTTTCGCCCGATTTCAGGTCTTTCAACGCGATCTTGTGACCGATTGGTACGTCATGCTTGGCGGTCAGGCGGAAGGTCGAATTATCGTGGGTGATACAGCAAAGCATATCGGTGCCTGCGGTCAGGCCCTCGACCACGACGACGCCGACATTGTCGGCCTCTTCGTGAACAAGCATTTGCGGAATTTCGTTCGGGATGGGTTTAGTATTGGTCATCAGCGTCTCCAATTATGCTGGTTTAAGAATGATCTTGGGGGCGGCAACCCGGCCTTCGCGAATATCGCAAAACGCCTGGGCACCATCGGAAAGGGGGCGATTTTCAGCCCAGTCAAGCGGGCCAAGACGGCCGTCGAACATCGCCGCGCAAGTGTCGCGAAAATCTTGCGCGGTATAGGTATAGGTTCCGATAAATGTGATCTCCTGCAAGGTCAGGCGGCGAATATCGAGGCCGGCTGTCCCGCCCCCAAGGCCTACGTGCAAGATCACTCCGCCCGGACGGGTGGCGGCGCTGGCCGTAGCGCGGGTGGCGTCATAGCCTACACAATCCACGGTCACATCAAATAGCTTTCCGCTGATATCATCCGGAGACATCACTTTGACTGATGCATCCAGTTGCAGATAGTCACGGCGCAGCGTGTTAGGTTCAACCAAGGTAATATCCGGCACACCTTGGGCGACGAGGCTGATGGCAGCTGCAACCCCTATGGCACCGCCACCAATCACGAGGGCTGTTTCAACGGCCCCCTTTGGCAACGCCTCAAGTCCAAGACGCACAGCGTGCCAGGACACGGCGACAGGTTCGGCCAGGGCTGCTTTTTCAAGGGATATGCCAGTTGGCACCTTCACAAGATTGCGTTCGGGCATCGTGACAAATTCGGCAAACGCCCCTTCGCGCGGCGGCATCGAGATGATTTGCCGCGTGCTGCACAGATTGTCGCGACCCGCCAGACAAGCCGGACAGGTGCCGCATGTCACAAGCGGGTTGATCGTCACACGGGTGCCATCCCATGCACCGCCCAAGACGGTACCCGCCCCTTCGTGACCCAGGATAAGCGGTGCGGGACGGCGGTCGTCATGGCCCAGATAGGCATGCATGTCTGACCCGCAGATGCCTACACTGTCGATCCGGATCAGATGACAGTCCGGGGCCAAAACGGGGTCCGGCACATCGCAGAAATCCAATCCTTCGACACCGGTATAAACAAGCGCTTTCATTTTGCTGTAAACCCCCCATCGACCATTAAAACTTGCCCCGTCACATAGGCGCAGGCATCCGAACAGAAAAACAACAACGGTCCGTCAAGGTCTTCGGGTTCGCCGTTGCGGCCCAGACAGGTTTGCGCTGCGTTGCGGGCAGCACGTTCTTGGTCATTAAACACTGCCGCCGTCAGTTCGGTACGAAAGAACCCCGGACCAATCGCATTCACCGTGATGCCGTCGCGCGACCAAGCTTCGGCCATGGAGCGGGTCAGTTGTGCGATACCACCCTTTGACGCCCCGTAGCTAAGTCCGCCGGCAAAGGCGCGATACGATTGCAGCGAGGCGAAATTGACGATCCGCCCCCACCCCTTGGCCCGCATGCCAGGTACCAGATGCTGGGACAGGAAAAACGGTGCGGCTAGATTAAGGTTCAGCGTGATATCCCAGCCTTCCAGCGTAACATCATCCGCGACTTCGCGGGTGTTGATGCCTGCCGCATGTACCACAATATCGGGCGCTCCAAAGGGTTCAGCCGCAAGGCGCGCGATATCGGCAAGGCCTGCGCGGTCGTTCAGATCGTATGGCAGGGCAAATACTTCGCCTAGTGCCTCTGCTTGGAGCGTCGCCAGCGCGTCAGCGCGCCGAGCAATCGCAATTACCTTGGCTCCTGCCTGCGACAGCACCAGCGCTGCGCGTCGACCGAGGCCAGAACTGGCCCCGGTGACGCAGGCGACATGGCCGCTTAGATCAGGATGATCGCCCGGTTTCATGACTATTCTTCCACCTTCAGATCAAAGGTTTCGTTGGGGAAGAATTTGGCCAGCCGAATGTCGGCAGTCCGTGCATGCGCTTCCATCCCTTCAAGACGGGCAATACGCGCTGTGGCCACGGCAATCGGCTTGGCCCCCTCGCGGGTTGACCGCTGCCAGGTCACGATTTTCATGTACTTGTGCACCGAAAGCCCACCGGTATAGGTCGCAGCACGGCTGGTGGGCAGTACATGGTTGGTGCCTGACGCCTTGTCGCCAAAGGCCACTGTGGTTTCTTCGCCCAAGAACAACGAGCCATAGCAAAGCAGGCGATCAAGCCACCAATCCAGATCTTGGGCCTGAACGGTCAAGTGTTCGGGGGCGTATTCATCCGACGTCGACGCCATCTCTTCGCGGTCAGCGCACAAGATGACCTCGGCATAATCGCGCCACGCAGCGGTTGCGTTGGCTGCGTTCACCTCTGGCAGGGTTTCGATCAGGGTGGGGACAAGGCGCATCACCTCTTCGGCGATGCTTCGGTCATCGGTGACCAGCCACACGGGAGAATTGTACCCATGCTCGGCCTGACCGACCAGATCGGTGGCGACAACCATCGGATCGGCGGTTTTGTCGGCAAGGATCAGACTGTCTGTCGGTCCCGCGATCATGTCGATGCCAACGCGGCCGAACAAGATGCGCTTGGCTTCGGCAACAAACTGGTTGCCCGGGCCCACAAGGATATTCGCCTTCGGCAGCCCGAACAGACCAAAGGTCATAGCTGCAACGCCCTGCACGCCACCCATCGCCATGATCTTGTCCGCACCGCTGATATGCGCGGCATAGACAATCGCAGGAGCAATACCAACGTCGGGGCGGGGCGGGGAACAAGCCACGATATGTTTACAGCCTGCAACCTTGGCTGTGGTCACGGTCATGATCGCAGAAGCGATGTGCGAATAGCGGCCACCGGGCACGTAACAGCCCGCGGCATCGACCGGCATAACCTTTTGACCTGCGATCATGCCCGGAACTATTTCGACTTCGATATTGGTAAGGGTCGCTTTTTGCGCTTCGGCAAAGCGTTTCACGTTGTCGTGGCTAAACTGGATATCAGCTTTGACTTTTTCAGGCACCAGCGCGATGGCGGCGTCTATCTCGGCTTGGGACAGGATGATGCTGCCCTCGTATTTATCGAATTTCGCCGCGTACTCCAAAGCCTTCGCGTCGCCGCCGGCTTCGATATCATTCAGGATGCCCTGAACCAGATCATGCACATCCGAGGCACCGCTGCTGGGTGTGAGGGTCGCCTTCTTTAGATACTCGCGTGTCATGTTAAGAGTTTCCTATTGGTAAGCTTCTGGGAGAAGGATGGTTGAGATCGCTGGGATATAGGCGATCAGAAGGGTTACGATCAGCATGAAGATCACAAACGGGACGGCCTGTGCGGCAATCTTCAGTATTGATTCACCTGTGATGCCCGCAACCACGAAAAGGTTAAGGCCAAGGGGCGGCGTGATGAAGCCGACCCCCAAAGCGGTAATCATCATGATACAGAACTGAATTTCGTTCATCTCGATGTTTTGGGCCAAGGGGAACAAAATTGGGGCAAGGATCACGATATTAGGCGTGGTTTCCATTACGCAGCCCGCTGCTATCAGTATCAGGATCATCATCAGAATTAGCACCCAGGGTTCGTCACTGACGCTCGTAGCGGCTGCAACAAAACCCTGCGGCACTCCTAGGATTGCCAATGCCTGCGCCAGCGGCAGCGAGAAAGCGATAATCGGCAGGATCACCCCGTTCACCTTGGCCGAACTGACCAGCATCGCAGGGAAATCAGAAAACTTGAGCGTGCCAATGATAAAGCCGATGGCAATTGTGACCATAACGGCAATGGCTCCAGCTTCAGTCGGGGTCAGGCGTCCCGAAAAAATGCCGTAAAAGATGATGCCGGGAACCAAGAAGGCGTACCAACCGGATTTGATTGACTGCCAAAGGTTTACGGCCCATTCGCCGAACGTCATTAAGCCGCCGCCTTCGTAGGCGTGACGCCGATTGACAAGCGTGTTGGTGATTAGGATTGCCAGCAGCACCAGCAGCCCGGGAATGACGGCGGCCAGGAACAGGATCGACACGTTCACACCTAGCACAAGGCCAATGATAATATATGCAATTGAGGGCGGGATGAGGATGCCGGTGCAGGCACCCGCAGCGACCAGCGCACAGGCATAGGGGCGCGGATATCCGCTTTCGACAAGACGGTCGATGGTCATGCGACCCACCGCAGCGGCACCCGCGGCATCCGATCCTGAAATCGCTGCGAACATGCCGCAGACCAGAACCGTGGCCGAGCCAAAGCCACCCTTGGCCCAGCAAGTGATTGCTTCGGCCACATCGAGAAATTTCTTCGACAGACCGGTTCGCACCAACACGTCACCGGTCAGAATGAACAGCGGTACAGCCGTCAAAGCAAAGTGGTCGATGCCGTGAAACAAACTTTCGCCCAACAGGCTCAGTGGCAGTGCGCCCGAGATCATCAGCATCAAGATTGCGGCGGCTCCGATCGATGCCCAGACCGGTACGGCCAATGCGACAAGAACAACAAAGACGATGATCGGGATGTAGAAATCCCAGCCAAGCATGACGGGTTGGTTCTGTAGATTTTGCCAAAGCATGTCTTAGCCCTTCAATCGAACAGTTTATCGCCTTCGTAGACGGGACGCCCGTTACGAAGATCGGAGAGATCCCGAAGGAAGGACTGGACAAGCCGAAACGTGACCAGCGCGAAGCCGAAAGGCACAGCAAACAAAAACCAAACTTGGGAAATGCGCAGACCGTGGGTAACAGATCCAAATTTCCACGACACGTGGACGGCTTCCCAGGACCAATAAAGCGCGATCAGTGCGACGATGAACATGATCACATCGCCAAACATATAGATTAGAGTTTTAACAGTGTTAGGGACGTAGTTCAGGATCACGTCGATGCGGATATGGCCACGCTCTTTAACGGCCGCTGATGCGCCGATCCAAGCGAGGTAAATGAAGGAATAGCGCACCATCTCTTCTCCCCATATTGAGGAGTAAGAAAACACCTCGCGGCGGATGACTTCGATGAACATTGTGCCAACCAGCATTACGTAGAAAACAAGAAGCAGCCAACGCTCGGCGTTCTTGTCCAACGTATTATATATCTGCAACATACATTTCCCCCACTCAGGCGCGTTTAAAACGCTACCTGTTCCTTGAATTCAAAACGTCTCGTGAGTATGGTGTGGGCTGGGCCCCAGCGGGCTCCGGCCCTGAGTGCTTTAGGCGTCGTGGACGTAATGACGGCCCATGGTTCCCGCAGCTTCTTCGAGGCGCTTGAACGTATCCATGTCGCCGGCCAGGTCCATCTTGAACTGGTCCCACTCGGGCTTTTGGTAGCCGCCTGCTGATTTCCATTCGCCCAACTGATCATCGTTCAGCGTGTGGAATTCAACGCCATTAGACATCAGTTCTGACATGGCATAGGCGCGTGCGGCTGGCACTTTGGCAAGGTTCTGTGCCTGAGTGATTTCACCTGCGAATTCGATGCCTTCCTGAACGTCCAGCGGCAGCGAATTAAACCATTCTAGGTTGACCGAATAGACTTGGCTGTCTGGAACCGCTTGGGTGAAGGTCACGTGGCTCAGGATTTCACCGAAACCAAAGACATGCAAAGCACCAACCGATGGGTCAAGCGCATCAGCAACACCCTGACGGATTGCAGATGGCGTTTCGCCCCAAGCAACCGGTGTCGGATTGGCACCGACCATGCTGTAATACTGCTGCAACATCGCGGAACCGGGTACCCGGAACTTTACACCAGCCATGTCGGCGGGAGTGATTATGGCGGTGCCGCCCTGACGCACAGCAACAACGCGGGGATCGATGACGATGTAGAACAAGGACTTAAAGCCAGACGCCGCAATCTTGGGGTCAACTTCGCTTTTCCATGTGTCTGACGATGTCAGGTTGGTAAAGCGTTGGTTCGAGCCGCAAAAATATGGCAGATTGATCAGGTCAACGACCGATGCGAAAGGCGCAAAGTTGGCAAGCGAGTGCTGCGCGCATTGGATGGTGCCCGACTGCACTGCCTGCGCTAATGCGCCGCCAGCACCAAGCTGACCACCGGGGGCCAGGCGCACATAGACCTTACCGTTGGTCATGTTCTGGATGTTTTCTTTCAGATCTAGCTGCATGATGGGATAGCTGCGGTCAGCACCCAAAATATACGCTGTGGCCAGTGTCATTGTGAACTCGGCAGCGGCTTCACGCTCCCGCTCTTCGGATGAGGTTTGGGCCACGGCTGCGTTAGACCACAGCATACCACCTGCACCTGCGACCATGGCCGCCGTAAAGCCACCCGTGCCCGCTAGCTTCAGGAAATTTCTGCGTTCTTCGGAAACGATTTCTTTGTTGCGTTTGTTCATTATGGTTCCTCCCATATGGTTTGGATATTTTAGGTATCAGGCGTCTTCGCGCCCTTTTTTGTTTGTGTTTCTCGCTGAAGAATGCCGACCACAAAGGAAATTGATGCCGTCATCAGCATCAGCAGCTCCCCGACATTTCCAATAAGGGGGCCATCGCCAATCGCGCCTACGGCGACATTAGCTGTGAAGGCCAGAAGTAATATTAATGCTATAATAAATGCCATCTATCCCCCCAAATCGCTCATTTATTCGGCCATTCATGAACATGTAAGCGCTTACATTATTTTATGCAAGTGTTTATATTCGATTTAAGATAGCTTAGGGATGCATCGGAAACGGCCCTCGCTAATTTATTGATTTATATTAGAGCCGTGGCTCCTATCTCCGGTAGTTTTGACCCATGAAAAAAGTGTAAAGTCCCATGAACCGATCACCCGATTACAAACAGATTGCGACCCTCGCGGATGTTGCGCGCTACGCAAATGTATCCACGGCAACGGTTTCGCGCTGCCTGAATTCGCCAAATCTGGTCGTACCTCTGACGCGCGAACGGGTGCTAAGCGCAGTGCAATATCTGGGCTACACTCCGAATTTCGGGGCACGCGCTTTGGCCGCCAAACAGACCAACACCATCGGGGTTGTTATCCCCACGATGGAAAACGCGGTTTTCGCCCGTGGCATCCAGGCCTTCCAGGAAGAGCTGGTGCGCAACGGTAAAACGCTTCTGATAGCCTCGTCTGCCTACGACGAAGCCCTTGAGACCGAACAGGTACGCACGATTGTGGCACGCGGTGCCGACGGTGTCCTTTTGATAGGGTACCACCGCAGCGACGGCATTTATGACTTTCTGAAGAGGCGGTCCGTTCCTTTTGTCGTCGCGTGGTCTTTTGACCCCGACCGGCCAGAGCCAGCAGTAGGCTTTAATAATAAAGACGCCATGGCCGAACTGGCCCGACAGGTCATCCTTCACGGCCACCGCAATATCGCCTGTATTTCAGCCCCGACCGCAGCAAACGACCGGGCGCGCGAACGGGTTGCCGGCATCCGGCTCGCCATGACCGAAGCAGGGCTTTCCGAGGATCAACTTGAGTTAACAGAGACCCCTTATGGAATCGAGGCCGGCGAAATTGCCTTTCGATCAACCCTAGCTAAAGCGCCTAGTACCACGGCCGTGATGTGTGTAAACGATGTGCTTGCTATAGGCGCGTTGCGGGCGGCAAAGGAAATGGGGCTGCGGGTGCCTGATGATATCTCAATCACCGGTTTTGACGACATTGAGCTGGCCATGCTGGCCGACCCGGCCTTGACGACGGTGCACGTGCCGCACCGCGAAATGGGTCGGCGCGCGGCCAGCATGTTGATACAGATGGTCAAACAGCGCGAAGCCTGCGAAAGTATTGAGCTTCCTACCGACATACGCCTGCGACGATCTCTGGGGCCCACCCCAGGATAACAGGTTCCAATGGATTAAACATCCTCCAAAGGGTTTGTCGGAGAGAAAGAAGTTCTTGCGGCTAGCGATCCACTTTGCGCCATCCGTAGACAAGCCCCCGCCCGGAACGATCATATGGACATGCGGGTGGTGGGTCATCGCGGATCCCCAAGTGTGAAGGACCGACGTTATGCCAACCTTTGCCCCCAGATGTTTAGGATCGGCGGCGATTTTGACCACAGTGTCGGCGCTCGCCCACATCAGCAGATTATAGATCTCGCGTTTGTTCTGATATGCGATGTCAGCAATCTGCTTTGGCAAAGTGAAGACCAGATGGAAATACCGCACGGGCAGCAGCTCTGCCTCACGCGCTGCCAGCCATGTCTTCGCCGCACCCGCCTGACACTTTGGACAGTGACGATTGCGGCACGAATTGTAGGCGATGTGCTCATGCGCGCAGTCGGCGCACCGCGCGACATGTCCGCCAAGTGCCGCCGTTCGACATCGCACGATCGCACTCATGACTTTGAACTGGTTCAGGCTGATGTGCCCTGCGTTTGCCGCACGCCAGGCAGCACCATGGTCACGGAAGATATTCGCGACCTCCAGTGATGGGCCGGACATGGTGGCTTATGAAGGCTTAGGCTTGCCCTTCTTCCGCTTGGCCCCATTCAGATCATCTAGGGGGCTGTCCACTGCCGCGATCATACCCGTGGCGACGCTGGCATAGCGTGCTGTGGTCGTCAGTTTGGAATGCCCCAAAAGGGCCTGAATGACGCGGATATCCACGCCGCGCTCCAACAGATGGGTTGCAAAACTGTGCCTCAACGTGTGCAGCGTGACCGGTTTGGTGATCCCGGCTTCCCGCGCGGTCTCTTTGAATAGCCGCGAAATCTGCCGCGCTGAAAGGTGCTTGCCACGATATCCGGGGAAGAGGATCCGCTCGGGTGGTGACACATCCTTATCCTGACCGGTCGGACGTTCTATCCACCACGCGCGCAACAGCCCCAGAATGTCCGAGGGCAGCATGACGTTACGGTCTTTGCGGCCCTTCGCTTGCATGATGCGGATGATTTGTTGCGCGCTGTCGATATCGCCAACCTTCAGCTTGACGACCTCACCCGCCCGCAATCCGCAGCCATAGGCCAGCGACAGCATGACCTTGGCCTTCAGGCTTGGGTCCATGGCCAAGATGCGCTTGATCTCCTTCTTGCTGAGGACCAGCGGGACCTTTACCGGTTCCTTCAAATGGAAAACCTCGGCCACCAGATCATGACGTCGCAGGGTCACGCGGAGCAGAAACTTAACGCCTGTCATGGTTTGGTTCCGCGTGCAGATGCTGGTGCCGCTCTCGATTAAATGCTGTTGGAAATACTTCAAATCATCCGGCGTCGCCGTCTCCGGAGACCGCCCGAGTCAGGCCGCAAACCGCTTGCATGCACGCAAGTGACTGGTCTGGGATGCAGGGCCGAGATTGCGCCCGGACATATCCGCGATCATGCGCGCACGAAGGGGCGTCGTTGGTGTGGAATGCTGAATGTTCATGTGAAAACCCTCTGTCATCGAGGCAAAATCACCTCGACCAACATTACACACCCGACATCAAAACACGCGCAACATATTCCTATCTACCGCAACAGCCGACACAAGCGCCCTATCGCGAAGCGATTTAGTGCTTGGGCCGAAAGTAACAATATTTAGGAATGTTTGGCACCCGTTGTTGAAGGTAGTCTAAAGCAAAGAACGGCTGGCTCTGAATCGCAAAGCGTTATATTATAACACCCATGATCCCTTAGCTGTTCATCGAGGCAAACCATGACTATTCACACTAGATTTCATTCACCAGAACACGAAGCCGCATTTCGGGAAAGCTCGCTTCCCTACCGGCGCGGGAACCCCCATGCTCAGATATGCGGCGCACGTCTGCGCACCGGGGCTGCCTGCCCGAACCCGCCTTTACGAGAGGGCGCTGGGCGCTGCTTGAGCCATGCAGGTCCGAAAGCGGCGAACGAGCACCACGAGCGCTTGCATCAGGGTTTCATGTCGGGCCGGGTGAGTGCCGAAACATGGAACCGGGCCGAGGCACGGCGCGCTAAGAACCGGCTTGGCGACCAATGGAAGAAGAACTCTTGGTTGCCCGGAACAACTATCGACCTAGGGGGCCACGAAGACGCATTTAGGGCAGCGATTGGCGGCACCGATATAGACGCTCTGCCCCCCGCCGTCGTCGATTGGTTGCGCTGGAGATACCGGCGCACGCAGATCGACGCGCGGAACGACGGTGCGTGGCACAAAGCATTGACTCAGGGACTCCCAAAACGAGTCGCTAAGGCCGGTTTACGCCCCACTGATATGTCCAAGTACCTAAAAGCGCAGGGCGCGGCTCCTAGGACGTGGATTGCAGATAGTGAAGACGATCACGCTGCATATTCAAAGCGTAATATGCCGGACAAGCCCCGTGCACCGAAAGTCAAACGCGGGAAAGGCTATGCACGGCGCGGACGTCCCCGGACGCAACCTGCGGCAGACGACGAATACGGAGAATTGATGGAAGTGTATCGTGTGCACCGTGACGTGCTTGCACCGATCATGGAAGTGACACTGGGCGAAGCGCGGCAGCTAGCCGTTCTTCGATCCTTGCGGGACTACATGGCGCGACCACAGGACGCAAATGCCGTCCAGCAGTGGATAGATATCGTTACACAGGTTCAAGTCCGGTGATATAACCTGTCTTCGCGGAAACGGGGGTAAATAGAAAAGGCGCGCCGATATTGACGGCACGCCTCGTTGTTTTAGTATGCGGCTGGGTTAATGCAGCAATCTTCGCCCATCGCTGTAAAATAGCACGCATACGAGTGGTGCAAAATCTCCACTTCCTGGGCCAGACGCTTATTCTCTTTGCGCAAACGATCCAATTCTGCCGCATCTGACTTTTGACGACGCTTCGCTTCAGTTGACTCAAACGCTTCTATCTCAAGCCGCCACGTTTTTAGCTGCGTGCCTGTTATGCCAAGCTCTTTGGCTACGCTGCCCTGTGTCGCTCCTGGCTCATAAAGCCGATCAACCGCGCCTGCCTTGAAATCGTCAGTGTACGTTCTTCGATGTTGTCCCATTTGGTGCCCTGTTCCCGGACTGGGGGTAAAGTACCCCAATGTCCGGGAACAGGGACGAAGTTCAGAATTGTCAATACCGTTAAAGAGACCGCAAGGATGTGTTTTTGAAACCCCTTTTAAAACGCCCACTGGCCTCGCGATTTTCGTCGCCACGGCTTCGGCGGTACTGCAGCGATTTCCGTGATGGTAGGCTCGATTGAGGTTTCTTGCCGACAAAGCACTATGATGTTCCGTTTCAGAATATTACGAACGGTCGTTGGATACCATCTACCACCACGGGCTGTGGCTATTTTGCGGTCGTTTAAAGCATCGGCGATAAAGTGAAGGCTTTGTCCACGTTCAAATAGTTCCGCTATCGAGGGCATTACGGACATTGCAAAGACATTCGCATTTTCTGCATTCTTTAACGCCCCGCTTATTGCTGAGGGATATCTCTCTGCAGATCGGGCCTCGGTGGGTCGCGCGGATTTAACCGACCGCGACGACTTTCCGTCGGCCCTCCCTGACGCGAGTGTCGCGGCAGTCTTGCCAGAAATAATACGGCTTCGGCGCCGGGCTCGCTCCAAAAGCATGATCAATTTTTTCTGATGGAAGCTCGGAACGTCTCCTGATGCAACTTCAACTTGGCTCTCCAGCAATGTCGAGAGGAATACCGGCGAAAGGTCAAGGCGACCGAGTTTGGCAACAAGGAGCGTCGCATTCTCTTCCTTCGCCTTGATTAACGCGCGTGCTAATTGTGGTCGGGATCGTTCTCCATAGGTTTCGATCTCGACGAATTGCCCAACAAGTTTGTCATGAAAGGACATCCAAGCCACAACGGCCTGCTCCTGTTTCTTGAGATGATGGTGGGCCTGGTCGCCAGCGGGGATGCGATAATAGGCTATGAGGCGTTTCATAAAGGCGCGCTCTCGGAGAGCGACCAGTATATGCGATCTCCTCGGCGAGGAAATATGAAATGAATGTCAGTATTTTTCATCGTGTAAACTCGTTTCGTGAGGGTTTCTCTGTCCTGAAAAGGATCCACATAGTGACAATCTGCGTCACGACGCATTTTTTCATATGATCCGTCTGGGAGGGGGGCGGAGAATAATTCCATCATCATCAATCTACTCGGCACCTCAGGCGATATTTGGAATGCCCGCGGTAAGGCTTTTTAGAACAAACTTTGGATCAGCTTTACTTCACGGAAATGGATAACAGTCATGATGCTTTGAAGTGATGTCTGCGTCCCATTCTCAAGAAACTAGAAGATAAGGCAGCACTGCTATTTCTGCTATTTCCGCTATTTTGCGATAAATGTCTGCCACTGTGGCCCCCAAAATAGCAGGAATAGCAGGAATAGCGGGCCGCCAAACCCAAACTTACATTAAATTACCCTACATTAAATCAGATCTCATCCGGAGCATCACCCAGATTCTGCAACACGAACGATCCTATATGCCGTTGTGCGATGGGCACCTCGAACAACAGTTTCCGGCGGGATACGAACGATCCAACCATGTTCTTCCACAACAGCCAAAGCTTCTTTTACTTTCTTGGTGTCGCGTAGGGAGTTTGGGCCGTGCTTTACAACGTCACTCGGTAAAATTTCCTTGTCCGCCCATTTGTTAAGAAGCCATAGTCGCAACATTTCAGCCCTACTAGCTTTCTCGGAAACCAAAGCGGAGTCGACGAGACGTTTGGCTTCAATCAGATAGTAGCGCGCCAAAATAATAGCGTTTCCCATGGTATGGGCTGTGATTTCAGAAGCGTGCACGTTTTCCCACAAAGTCAAAACAGCGGCAATTCTAACAGCTTGCTCGGCACTTTTACTCGCAAAAGGGCATATGCTTGAATATTCGCCCCCCGCTTTTTGCCCTTCTTCAGTGGCTTTGAAATAATACCACAACCTGTCTGTTGCTTCATCCGATAAGGTTAAAGCAGGCGGATCAAGTTCGTTGTTTGAATCTTTCCTTAAAGGTGGTTCAGTTTCCAGCAACAGGCGAAGCTTTGCACCAAACGTTGCGATCTGTGCATCACTTACCGGATCATACCCGCGCCTCGTTCTTGTTCCAATCGTGCTTGGGGGCTCACAAATTAAGAAACGCGCCAAGAAACCTTGACTAGCAACAACAGGGTTAGCCAGCATTGGGCGAGCGGCGACCGGTTGCACCATGATGTGAATAGCCAACCTACGCCCATACATCGTCAGGCTGCCATCGCCCGCACGCGTTCTTACGATTGGTGCTCCGTCCCATAGGCTAGACAGCCCAGCGCACGTTTTTAACACATTGTCTTTATTCATGGCGTGGCCACCGATTAGACCTCCTCCTTCATCTGTGAGCAACCCGAGTGACGGATGGCTTTTTTCATATAGCTTAACCAACCCCTCAAACGTAGGCTCTGTGACCGTTCTGTTGGGCGCGCGAGGCGGGTGCGGTTGCGGGTGGAATGCTTCTAGCTCCGCATTTGCAGCAGCTTGCTTATCTGCAGTTTTTCCATCCATTGCGTCCATTAAGAGTTTTTCTCTCTTCTTTTCCCAAATCCTTAAATCAATGGCGTGCCGCTCCACTTCTGCGTTGTATATTTTTTGAGCATCCTGCTCATACACTCTGATCTGCTCAATCAATAGTTTATCACAACTGCTTTTACGCTCGCCCGACTGTGCGATAGTTAGGACAAATAAACTGCAGGGAAAAATTCGGCCTTCTGTCTCCACATTTCCAAAGGCTTGCGTGGCCAAAGATGCAATCGACAGAGCTGACTGTGCTGCAATAGCAATGGGTGCCTGGGTTTTGTCGTGGACGCCAAGTACCACTTCTTT
Organism: Falsihalocynthiibacter sp. BN13B15; assembly: GCF_041205415.1. Lineage (NCBI taxonomy): Bacteria > Pseudomonadati > Pseudomonadota > Alphaproteobacteria > Rhodobacterales > Roseobacteraceae > Falsihalocynthiibacter > Falsihalocynthiibacter sp. BN13B15. Next base: position 133,123 of record NZ_JBGFCE010000008.1, on the reverse strand, counting down.
GAGAGGGCCTAGTGCTTCAACCGGGAATTCTTCTCCCTCGGGGATTTCTCTGATTATTGGTTGTGGGGCATTCCCAAGAAACGGAGTGATTTTTGATGCAGTTTTGTTCATGATGCGGCCCCAGCGACAAGCACATCGTTCCAATCTTTCCCCCTAGGAGCTAGCATCAATGAAACAGACCAGCCCAGCGCTGTCGCTCGCCATGCAAGACTGGTTGCTGCCCGTTTGCCAGCCTCATCACCATCACCACCAATGATCAAGCGGTGGGCCAGCATAGGGAGTTCTAAGCCCTTAATGCCGCTTGTGGACAAGGCAGCCCAAACAGTGGGGGAGCGATCGCCGAAGATTTGCAACAGGCTTAGCCCCGTTTCAATCCCTTCGCAAACGATCAAGGGCCCGTCGCCATTGGAAAGCCCAACAGCACCACCGCTGCAAGGCCCTAACATCATCTTCGCAAAGGTTGCTAAACGCTCGCCTCCATGCGTGAAATATGTTCTATGCACCCCGCCGCATGGTTCGACATTAGCAACCATAGCACAACACTTGCTGCTAGATGGTCCGTGATAGATATCCGGAACAAAGCGCAAGCTTTTTGGAAGCGGAATTGATATACCGCGACCTTGCAAGTATGCCTCCGCCTCGGTGCCTTGTATCGGCCTGCTTTCTTTCCATAAAGTGCGCGCCCTCCTTGTTTGGGCAAGCTGGCATTTGGTGAAGACTTTGACCGCCCCTTTCTGGGCTTCAAACTCATAGCCAGCCTCTCTTGTGGGCAGCTTTGCCGCCAATGCAATTTGCGCATAACTGCACTCCGACTTGAAACAATGGGCGAGAATTCTGTTTCCTTGCAGTAACAGGCTTAAAGCATTTTGATCGTTTCTACGTTCAGGCTGACAGATCGGGCACGGCGCCTGGCCTTTACCATTGTGATATGTGCCCCCCAACCTAAGCGTGAGTGATTGGATATCCATTTATACTATTCCTTCATTTCAGTTTTGGTTTGAAATTCGGAACGGGTCTGGTACACTAAAACTCTATCACAAGTCTAAAGTATCCCTCGAAAACCCCGTTTATCCGAATGGGGTTTTCGTTTATTTTGAAGGCTCGATGCGCTGGGCATTTGCCCATTTATTTAGATCTGAACCTTGATAAATGATTTTGCGGCCCTGACGGTAAAAGGCAGGCGAGCGTCCATGATGGCGCATTTGAGCCTGCTTCTCGCGGCTTCCAAGCAACGTAAGGATAAGTGGGTCCGTCACTTGATAGTGTCGTTCTTCGTCAAATAAGGCTGTCATGGGGTTATCTCCATAGGTTTAATTATGGTTCCCAATTAACAACGCGTATTTCGGCTTAAATAGGTGTCACGATTAAATTAGCGTTTCGAAACAGTGTCACGATTTACGCCCCGGCTTGGATAAATATGGGAAATCCTGTGCCACTTTCGCCCAAACTCGCTGCTGCGCTCGAACTTTCAATCCACTAGCAAACTTTGCAGCGAAGCGTTCTTTCGTTATCTTCGGGCAACCATTTTCTGTTAGGAACAGGCAAAACTCTCTCTCCACCATCCTTTCTGTTTTTTTGCTTTGTTCGGATTGGTCCTCAAGTCCACTAAATGTAAGTTGAGTTTTGTCATCATCGAGTTCTTTTTCACCTCGCATGTTCCAAAAATCTTTCCAGCCTTCATGATACAGCCTCTCTGGGATACAAACCGCATATCCGTCAAATTGCCTTAGAACGCCGGCTACTGATACCATGTCTTCAAATAAGCATATTTCCTTAGCTTCATCAGCTTCATCGTCCAGTTTTGAAAGATGGTCATACAGCTTCATGGAAATGGTACCGGTTCGGTAGTCTAAAAAAAGTTTTGGGCTGACATGCCCGATTTTATCGATATACGTGGAATCGAGGCTCTGGGCTATTTCATCTCCATTTACTTGTTGCTCAAGGTTTATTTCACAGTCCGTGTTAACCGCATCAGAAAAGAATTCACCCCGCTCTGAGAAATCTGAGGCATCTTTTCGTGAGACTTCCTCACATAAGTCATGTTGAGCCATCAATTCATCAGTTAGCTTAAGGGTTATGATGAGATCTTCACTAAAATGGCTGCACATAGCGCCCCAGCGGAATACCCCACGGGTAAATGGAATGTGACTTATTCGAATTGGAAAAGAGCCATCTTTGGTTAGGTGAAGTTCTTCTTTGCAAAAGTCCATTATCCACTGTTTTACTATGTCGTTAGGCATATCTGCATAAAACCTAGAAGAAAATAGATCCGCTTGATCCAGATATTCATGAGCTTGATAATCTTCGTTGTAGGCAGCCTCGAACAAGTCAATCAATGGGATATAACCAACGGGTGCAAACATTAAATTTCTCCTTACAATTCCAGCGCTGCTTCCGGCAACATACGGCGACCGGAGCTCCATCAAGTCTTTATGGCGCCTCAATGGATCAGAACGTGCGTAATTAAAACAGTCCCCACGTTATGTACATATTATAGCTAACTTCCCACTTCCAAAGTGCTGAAAACATAGAAGCATCCATCCAGCGGATAGTCTTTGTGCAATTAAGGGGGCCGAGGCGTCTTGTCCAAAAGCGACCTCATTCAGTCTCTCTAGAATGGTTGATTTTAATAGGTACTAGGGGCCCACTACTGGATCTTTTTTAGAGAAAAAAGCAATATTCACCGCTATGGAGATCACTTTTATAGACCTCAAAAAGCGATAGCGTTGATTGCCTCGAACTTTTGTTCGAGCGACGCCCCTGATCCGTAGCGTTCGCGCACAAGCGCATGTCCCATAAGGTCGGCTGCAAGCCTATCGGGCACGTTCTTGGCTAATAACCTGTCTTCAAAACTGTGACGCAAGCAATAGACGCTATGTTTGGGCGTTTCACGCAATCCGTTCTCGGTCAAAAACTTATTTATCGTGCCTGACAGGCTAGCGCTATCTGCCCCATATCGCGGAAACCCTTGGGGATGCGCCCTGAACGATTCTAGGCTCACCCCAACCAAGGGTATTGTGCGCTCCGAGTGGTGATTTTTGAGGGTGCGACCCACTGGTTGGATGATGATATGAGGGATGTTGTGATCAAGCCTGATTTGATCGCTTGTGAGGCAAGCCCCTTCGGAGGGTCTGTATCCGGTGTTTATCATGCCCAACAGGATCGCGCGCGCTTCCGTGTTCAATCCGTCCATGGCGCCAGCTTTGAGAAGCTTTTCCCTGATCCACGTATCCGAGAAGGGTGGGCGCGCGTATTTCTTACCTTCCTTTATCTTCAACCCATCAAATGGAAGTGTGAGGTTAAGCCCCTTGGCGCGGTTCACCTTGCGCAGAATGGATGTCAAATAGGTGAAATCCTTGTTAGCCGAATTTGGCGTGACGCCTTCCCCTTCGATCCGGTCCATCCACCAGCTCCTGAACTCATTCATCGTGTCTGGGGTGATTTGTTCCAACTCAAGATCACCCACAATGTCGATGAAGTTTTTGAATGCTTTCATCCGAGGATTGCGCCAATGTCTGATCTGCAAATCGCTTTTCCCCTGCACCATATCGCGCGCCATGGGCCAATATGCGTCCAATGCCCCGCTCAAGGTTAATGCGGGCGGATCAACGGTTCCAGCCAAGGCGGCAAGTTCGGTTTCGTTTATTTTCCCTGATTTGTCGGTGGCCGCTTCTATTCGTTTCAGAACTTCTTCGAGCGGGAGTTGAACCACTTGTAGTGCGGTCAGATAGGTGAAGCCTTTGCTCTTGGCGATGTTGATCGCGGCTTGGTATCGTCTTTCCGCGCTGTCGGAATCCCCCTCAAGACGCAATTCCCACGTGGCAATGAGATAGTCCCAAACCTTTCTGGCTTTTTCTTCTGCTATTTGCCTGGAATCCGTGTTCAGGGAGTACCGTATCATCTTGCGCTCCTCAACCTGTCGGTATCGGATAGGCACCCGTTTTCGCATGGAATAAATTCCGTTACGCTGTTCTAAGCTTTTCATTCCATCCGCCGCTATTGTGACTTTGCAAACAGTTATCAGCATTACGCGCAGAATGACAAGTGTACCTAATTGTGTACCAACCTGTGCACCAAAACTCGAAGCAATCCTGCATTCTTACTTGACGCAATTGCTGCCTTCAAAAGGAAAACTTTGCACAAATCATTTAAAACCAGCGCGTTAACGAAAGATTTCTCGTTTTCCATACCAAAGCTCAGGGAAGGTTCTGGCGGAGGAGCAGGGATTCGAACCCTGGGGACCCGTTAAGGCCCGTCGGTTTTCAAGACCGGTGCATTCGACCACTCTGCCACTCCTCCGACTTCGCACGTGTTAACGAGGGTTTTGTGATTCGAAAAGCCCTCAGTTGAGCGCAGAAAATCGCGCATTGGTGTAGGACAGGCTTTTCATGTGCCCAAGGCTTGGTTAGAGTGGCGGCAAAAGACACTATAGGTGTAATAAAATCAGGCGAATTGCCACCAGTGCATTTTACGAAAAATGGACCAAGGCATTGGGAAAGAAATATAAAAATAGCCAGAAACTGGCGGTTACGCGTGCAAACGCGGACGATAGAGGGCGAAGCATGTTGGGACAATCGTATATCAAATTTGCCGTAATCACGGCCTTGAGCTTTGGGCTTGTGGGTTGCGTCGAAAATACGGGCACAAAAAATAACCCCGGAAAATCAACATCAGGATCAACAAGAACCGTTGAAAATGATGTCGAAGCACCGGAGGTTTTTCAAGTCACCGAAGAGGGGCTTTGGGATGGCCGCCCGTCACTGGGTGGGGTTTGGGTTGCACATCCAACCGCAAAAGACCCTGAGCGGGTTTTAATCCGGAATGAGGCAAACGGCAAGTTTGTCATTGGCGCTCTTTTCCGAAAAGAACGTGAAACACCTGGCCCCAAACTTCAGGTTTCCTCGGACGCGGCAGACGCCATTGGGATGATCGCCGGTGCTCCCGTCCAGATGAGCGTTACCGCTTTACGGCGTGAAGAAATTACGATTGAAGACCCCGACGAGAGCATAGAAATGGTTGAGGTTTCGGATGGAGAGGGCGTGATCGCCGCTGAAGTTACGGAAACCGCGCTCGATCCAATTGCATCCGCTTCTGCGGCGCTTGATGCGGTAGACAGCGAAGTAGCACCAGTGATCGCGGCAATGCCAGCAGCGACACCAAAACCTGCTTTATCGTCGACGAAAAATACCTCCGAGCAATCCTTCCTACAACTTGGGATTTACAGCATCGAAGCCAACGCAAACTCAACCGCAGAAAAAATGCGCGGCGCAGGCATGATCCCAACGATCAAGAAACAAACCTCCAAAGGGAAAACTTTCTGGCGTGTGGTTGTTGGCCCTGTGGGCGGAAAATCCGAAAAAGATGCGTTACAAAAATCGGTGACCGCACTGGGCTATAGCGGCGCCTACTACGTATCGAACTAAATCTAAAAAGGGGGAGCGTCATGCGTTTGTTCAATAACCTGCGATCCGAAATTGGGCGCCGATCCGTAATAACCGGATTTTTGACGCTTCTTCTCGCGCTACCCGCCGCTTTTACGGCACAGGCGCAGAACTACGATACGCGCGCCCAAAGCGCGTATGTATTGGACCTTACGACGGGTACAGTGCTTCTTGAAAAAAATGCCGACATCCCTTTGCCACCAGCGTCAATGTCAAAACTAATGACGATTAATATGTTGTTTGAGGCCCTACAGGACGGGCGCGTGACCATGGACACGGTTTTTTCCGTATCCACGCGTGCGAAAAACATGGGCGGCTCGACAATGTTTCTCAACGAAACCGACCGCCCCACCGTTGGCGAATTAATTCAAGGCATCATTGTGTTGTCTGGAAACGACGCGTGTGTCGTTGTAGCTGAAGGGCTTGCGGGCACTGAAGAGGCCTTTGCTCGCCTAATGAATGACCGCGCCAAGGCACTCGGGATGAATAATTCAACTTTTGAGAACGCCTCCGGCTGGCCTGCGCCCAATCAACGTATGAGTATGCGGGATCTTGGCTCATTGGGGCAACGGTTGATCACGGAATTTCCTGAATACTATCATTTCTTCGCTCAGACAGAGTTCGGCTATGACGGGCGGGCACCAGACAACCGCTTCAATCGCAACCCGTTGCTCAAACTGAACATTGGCGCGGACGGCCTAAAAACGGGGCACACAAGCGAAGCGGGCTATGGACTTATTGGCTCTGCCCTTCAGGGCGATCGACGGGTTGTATTTGTCATTTCTGGCCTTAACAGTGAAAAAGAGCGCGCAGAAGAGGCGGAGCAAGTGGTGAACTGGGCCTTTCGGCAATTTGTTCTAAAGACATTGGCCAAAAAAGACGAGATCTTGGCAACCGCCCCCGTGTGGATGGGCAGTACACAAACTGTCGATCTGATCGCCCCAGAAGACCTGCAGATATTATTTCCAGCTCTTGCACAGGGCGAAATTCAGGCAGAAGTAGTATTCAATAGTCCGATTCAAGCGCCCGTCAAGGCGGGGGACGCCCTCGCCGAACTCGTTTTGACGCTTCCCGACATGCCCCAAACCCGCTTGCCCCTCGTCGCCAAACAGGACGTCCTTGAGGGCGGTTTTCTCCCTCGGTTGCGCTCGAGTTTTTCAATTCTGTTTAATCGCTTCACGGGCGACACGCTGGGCTTGTCCATCTGAGCCTAGAGGGCTAGGTTCCGCAAATGACCATCGCTAAATTTTCATCCCCCAAATGCAATCCCTCCAACTCTGGGGGGCTTTTCATTAGTTTTGAGGGGATTGATGGCTCGGGAAAATCGACTCAGATCAAGCTCTTAAGAGATGCATTGCGAGCTGATGGGTATGACGTTGTTTTAACGCGCGAGCCCGGTGGTTCTAAGGGAGCTGAAGAAATACGGTCGCTGGTCCTTGAAGGCGATCCGGATCGCTGGTCGGCGGAAAGTGAAATTTTGCTTTTTACAGCCGCCCGTCGCGACCACCTCGAAAAAACGATTTTTCCCGCCATCGAAGCCGGAAAAATCGTTCTCTGCGACCGTTTCGCCGATTCCACCCGCATGTATCAAGGCATAAGCCGTGGCGATTTACGCGCCGTAGTAGATCAGTTGCACAGCTTGATGATTGGCCGTGAACCCGATTTGACCTTCATCATTGATATGGATCCGAAAACGGGCCTCTCCCGCGCCAAGTCGCGTCAAACAACCGAAGAACGGTTTGAGGACTTTGGCGAAGACCTACAGAGCAAAATGCGCGCAGGATTTTTGAAACTCGCGCAGGAGTTCCCGACACGCTGTCAGTTAATTGACGGAAACCGAGATATGGAAAATGTTGCCGCCGATATCCTAGCGCGTGCGATGGCGAAGATATCTCAGAACATGGCGCAACAGAATGGCTGAAGCGCTAGAACCTGACCGCATCGAAGGCGCGCCCCACCCGCGTGAAACCCACGAAATCTTGGGGCAGAACCGCGCTCAGGCTGCGTTTCTTGAGGCGTTCAACACTGGCCGCCTGCATCACGGCTGGCTAATGACCGGCCCACGCGGTGTCGGCAAAGCAACCCTCGCGTGGCAAATTGCGCGCTTCCTTATCTCGCAACCTGCGCACAGCGGGCCAAGCCTTTTCGGCGACGATCCCGCCCCTGCAAAAACGCTTGCGATTTCTCCTGACAATCCGGTCTCGCACCGCATTGCGGCGATGTCGGAGCCACGTCTATTTTTGTTGCGGCGGCCAACGGATGAGAAAACGGGCAAACTTAAAACCGTCATTTCCGTTGATGAAGTGCGTCGACTCAAGAATTTTTTCTCCCTTTCGGCCACCGATGGAGGACGTCGCGTGGTGATCGTGGACACAGCTGATGAGATGAATGTTCAGGCGGCGAATGCGCTTCTGAAGCTTCTAGAAGAGCCGCCAGAAAACGTAACGCTCCTCCTGATCAGTCACCAGCCCAGCCGCCTTTTGCCGACGATCCGGTCGCGGTGTCGCGAATTGCGATGCCACCCTCTTCCCCCCGAGGAAATGGCTCTGGCGCTCGCGGCAGCCGGGGCGCAAAACGACGCCAACCCCGTTATTCTTGCCGCACTCGCGGCCGGAAGCGTCGGAGAAGCCATGCGCCTCACCACGCTAGATGGGCTCAAAACCTACCAATACATCATTGATTTGATGCAGGCAGCACCCGGGCTTGATCGCCAACGCGCCCTCGCTCTTGCGGAAACGGCTGTTGGGGCAAAAAATGTGCCCCGATACGATCTATTGCTCGATTTGCTAGACCTTCTGCTGTCGCGCATGGCGCGTGCGGGCGTGTCGGGGCCACCTGTGATTGAAGCCGCCAAGGGCGAAGCGGGATTATTTTCCCGCCTGTCAAATTGCCCACCGCACGCGCGGGAATGGGCCAATCTACAACAATCGTTAAGTACACGCGTGCGCCATGGGCGCGCCGTGAACCTTGACCCTGCCGCGCTCATCCTTGATATGCTTTTGAAGATGGACCAAACTGCGGGCACACTTGCCCAAAATCAATAGACTTCAAGGGATTCCGGATGCTGCCCCAAATTACCGATAGCCACTGTCACCTTGATTTTCCGGATTTCGCCGACGAACTTCCTGACGTCATTGCTCGCGCTCAGGCCGCAGGTGTAAGCCGCATGGTGACTATATGTACGCGCCTCAAAAATGCCGCGAACGTTCGCGCGATTGCGGACGACTATGATCCCGTTTTTTGGGCCGCGGCGACGCATCCTATGAGTGCCGCCGAAGAGCCGATGGCAACAGTACAAGAGCTTGTCGATCTTGCGAAACACCCAAAATTCGTCGCCATTGGCGAAACGGGACTTGATTACCATTACACCCGAGAAAGCCTTGATATTCAACAGGAAAGCCTGCGCATTCACATCGAGGCCGCCCGTCAAACAGGCCTTCCCCTCGTCATCCACGCGCGTGCGGCCGACGACGACATGGCGCGTATTTTGGCTCAAGAGCACGCGGCTGGTGCCTTTTCCTGTGTTATGCATTGCTTCTCAAGCAGTGCCGAATTGGGCCGCGCGGCCCTTGATCTTGGGTTCTACCTTTCGATGTCTGGCATCGCCAGTTTTCCACGTTCTACCGAGCTTCGTGAAATCTTTGCCTCGGCCCCCGTGGACCGGATTCTGGTCGAAACGGACGCACCGTATCTTGCGCCACCGCCCCACCGTGGCAAGCGCAACGAACCTGCATTTAGTGCTCTAACTGCCGCCGTCGGCGCTGAGGTCTTTGACATGCCCTTCGCGGAATTCGCCACCCAAACCCAGTTAAATTTTGATCGGCTTTTTGCAAAAGCCGCGGCTTGGACTCCATCGTGATGCGTTTCACTATATTGGGCTGCGGCTCCTCAGGTGGCGTCCCTCGATTGGGTGGGCTTTGGGGCGCGTGCGATCCGCAGAACCCAAAAAACCGCCGCCAGCGCTGCTCCATGTTGGTTGAAAAAATTGGCCCCAACGGGGTTACCCGCGTGTTGATCGATACATCGCCCGACATGCGCGCCCAGCTTTTGGCCGCCGAGGTCGGCACGTTGGACGCCGTGGTGATGACCCACGCCCATGCCGACCACATGCACGGCCTCGATGACATTCGCCAAATCGTTTTCAACACGCGCACACGCATGCCCGTTTGGGCCGACAGCGACACAACCAACGATCTAATCTCGCGATTTGGTTATGCTTTTGTGCAACCAAAGGGCAGCGACTACCCGCCCATTTGCGATCTCAACTCGATTGATGACGAGGATTTTGTGGTTGAGGGACCGGGTGGCGACATCACCTTTACCCCCCTTCCCGTTCAGCATGGACGCATCACGGCGCTGGGGTTTCGCATGGGGGGCTTGGCGTATCTTCCCGATGTTTCCGCGATGAGTGAAGACACGTTCAGTCGCCTCAACGGACTTGAAATTTTCGTGCTCGACGCTCTTCGCTACAAGCCCCATCCAAGCCACATAAATCTTGAGACCTCCTTGGACTGGATCGCTCAAACCGCCCCGGAGCGCGCGGTCATTACAAACATGCATATCGATTTAGACTTCCAGACCCTCGCCAGCGAATTGCCTGCACACGTGACCCCTGCCTTTGATGGTATGGTGATCGAAACCAAAGGCTAACCATGCAAGCGCTCATTGATGTCATCTTGCCGGTTTTTTTGGTTATCGGTGCGGGCTATCTTGTTGTTTGGAAAAAGCTATTTTCCGACGATGGTGTCGATGCCCTGATGAGGTTCACCCAGTATTTCGCGATTCCCTGCCTGCTATTTCGAGCCATTTCGACGCTGGATTTAAGCGAAAATCTCGACCCACGCCTTCTCCTCAGCTTTTATGCAGGGGCCACAATTTGCTTTGTCCTCGGTATGTTTGGAGCGCGTTTTTTGTTTAATCGCCCGTGGGAAGATTGTGTGGCCATTGGGTTTTGCGGGCTTTTTTCAAACTCCCTATTGCTTGGTCTGCCCATCACGGAACGGGCATTTGGCCCCGACGCTCTTCAGGCAAATTACGCGATCATTGCGGTGCACTCGCCCTTCTGTTACGGACTTGGCATCACCGTCATGGAAGTCGTTCGCAATCGCGGCGGAAGCCCCCTTGCAACGGGGCGCGCCGTCTTGCGCGCGATGTTCCGAAACGCTTTGGTCATCGGCATCGCACTGGGGTTCGTAGTTAATCTGACGGGCCTCTACATCCCGACGCCCCTGTCCGACGCCATTGATCTCGTGGCAAGAACTGCACTGCCCGTCGCGCTTTTTGCTCTCGGAGGCGTGCTCTTTCGCTATCGCCCTGAAGGGGATTTACGCACGATTTTCTTTGCGGTCACCCTTTCGCTGCTCGTGCATCCGATGATCACATTTGCGATGGGAACCCAACTCGAATTACCAACACAAAGCCTGCGATCCGCCGTCCTCACGGCGTCTATGGCGCCGGGTGTGAATGCCTATGTTTTTGCAAATATGTACGGTGTCGCGAAGCGTGTCGCGGCCTCGACTGTGCTCATTGCGACCGCCCTTTCTATTGGCACGATTTGGCTTTGGCTCGCGGTTCTGCCCTAGGGTAAACTTTGGAACGCGGGCCACGCTCCAATTGTCCTTTTGACAGAACCGATTAGCGGCTATAGTTCCCACAGAGCAAAAAATGGTTAGAGCGCGTACATTATGGCAAAGAAATCTGACGTCGGCCAAAAATTCAACATTTTGATCATCGGGCAAAATGGACGCCTCGCCTATGAAGCCTTGCTTTTTGTGGCCAGCCTGCGCGCGAGTTCGCCGAACTTCAATGGCCGCGTTTTTGTCGCCGAACCCCAGCCCTCGGATCTTTGGCGCGGACAAGCCCCCCGCATGCCCTCCGATATCCACGACGCGCTTACGGATATGGGGGCGGAAATCCTGCCGTTTGAGAACCAGTATTTTGGCAAAGCTTATCCCAATGGCAATAAAATCGAAGCTCTGCTTGCGATGCCCAAGGGCGAGAATTTCGTCTTTTTCGACACCGATACTTTGGTGACCGGCCCCTTGGATGAGATCGAATTTGACTTTGATCGCCCGTCCGCTTCGATGAAGCGCGAAGGAACGTGGCCCGAACAAGAGCTTTACGGCCCCGGATATACCCAGACATGGAAATCACTTTATGATCGCTTTGGTCTTGAATTTGAAAGCACGCTCGATCTCTCGCAACCCGACGAATACTGGGAGCGCTACCTTTATTTTAACGCTGGATGGTTCTACTTTCGCTGCCCGCATGAATTCGGCACCCGCTTCCTCGAATATGCCCTCGAAATTCGCGACGACACCCCAGAGGAGCTTGTTTGTCAGCCGCTCACCCCGTGGCTCGATCAAGTCGCGCTCCCCTTGGTCATTCACTCCTTTGGTGGCGGTCGCCCCTCTCCGTCGGTCAGCAAACTGGATGGTGAAACGAGTTGCCACTACAGGTTTCTCCCCCTCCTTTATGCGCGCGAACCTGAACGGACCCTCGAAATTCTTGAGGCCGTAGCAGCCCCCAATAAGCTTAAAAAACGTCTAAAACTCTATGACCCGATCAAGCGCATGATCTATCAGGGGCGCGGACGCAAAGCCCGCGCGCTTTTTGATCAAGACAACCTTCCGCGCCGTGAAAAAGTTATCCGAAACACGCTTCGGCGCGAAGGGTTTTGGATGCGTTAATGGCAAAGTTTTTCTCAAGCTGAATTAAGCCATTGTTGCGATGCAGACTTTTGCCTAGTCTTCTAGAGATTTTCATAAGGAGGTTCCAATGAGTGACGTAAAATCCCTCGGCTTTGACACCCAACAAATTCACGCGGGCGCACACCCCGACCCCGCGACAGGCGCACGCCAAACACCAATTTATCAAACAACAGCTTACGTTTTTCGCGATGCGGATCACGCCGCCGCGTTGTTTAACCTGCAAGAAGTCGGGTATATTTACTCCCGCCTAACCAACCCCACCGTCGCAGTTCTGCAAGAACGCATCGCAACCCTTGAGGGTGGCATTGGCGGTGTTTGCTGCTCCTCAGGTCACGCAGCCCAGATCATGGCGCTCTTTCCCCTGATGCAACCGGGTTTGAATGTGGTCGTCAGCACCCGTCTTTACGGTGGCACAATCACGCAATTCAGCCACACGATCAAACGTTTCGGTTGGTCAGCCACATTTGTTGATTTTGACGATGAGGCGGCGGTTGCGGCGGCAATCGACGAAAACACCCGCGCCATTTTCTGTGAAAGTATCGCAAATCCGGGCGGCTATATCACCGATATTCCGGCCATTGCGAAAATCGCCGACGCGGCGGGTATTCCGTTGATCGTCGACAATACATCCGCGACGCCATATCTCTGCAATCCAATCGCTCTTGGGGCCACATTGGTTGTGCATTCCACCACGAAATACCTCACCGGCAATGGCACGGTCACGGGCGGTTGCGTTGTGGATTCGGGCAATTTTGATTGGGGTGCTAACGATAAATTCCCGTCGCTGTCCCAGCCAGAACCCGCGTACCACGGCCTCGTGTTCAAAGACACATTTGGCCCGATGGCCTATACATTCCACGGTATTGCCATTGGTTTACGCGACCTTGGCATGACCATGAACCCGCAAGCCGCCCACTATACTTTGATGGGTACCGAGACGCTTTCGCTGCGCATGCAACGCCACGTCGAGAACGCGCTTGAACTGGCGACATGGCTCGAAAAAGACCCCAGAGTTGACTATGTGACCTATGCGGGCCTGCCGTCGTCGCCCTACTATGGCCGCATTGAAACAGTCTGCCCCAAAGGTGCGGGAGGTCTCTTTACCATCGCGCTTAAAGGCGGCTATGACGCGTGCCTCAAGTTTGTGGATAGCCTCGAAATCTTTAGCCACGTCGCCAATCTTGGAGACACGCGCAGCTTGGTTATCCACTCTGCCTCGACAACCCACCGCCAATTGTCGCTAGAGCAGCAAGAAGCTGCGGGCGCTGCTCCAAATGTCGTGCGCCTCTCGATCGGAATTGAGGACGTCGCAGATTTGAAAGTTGACTTGGACCAAGCCCTTACCAAAGCAACGGCTTAACAAAATCGAGGGGGGTTCGCCCCCCTCATCCCCCAAAAACCGCTTCGCAATATGCCGTATTTTGCTATGGGCAAGAATACGCCTCCTCGGTAAAATTTGGCGCAATTGGGGGTGCCAAGATGACTCTAATATGTGGTAGATCAAGAGGATGAAGCCAAGTTTTGCCCTAAACCTTTCTCACGAAGGCATTCGCCTGTTCTCCCGCGCAACTGGGGGATGGCGACTCGTTGGTGAGACGGATCTCGACACGCCCGACCTCGCAGAAACGCTCGCCTATTTGCGCAACAAAGCAACCAAGCTTTCTGGCAGTGGTTTGAGCAGCAAACTCATTCTGCCAAACTCCCAAATCCTATTCACAAGCCTCACCGCACAAGGACCAGATGACGCAAGCCGAGAGGCACAAATCCGTGAAGCCTTGCGCGATTTGACGCCCTATGATCCATCGGAACTCGTGTTTGATTGGCGTGTAGCAGGTGATATGGTGAATGTGGCCGCCGTGGCCAAAGAAACATTGCAAGAAGCCGAAGCCTTTGCCGTAGAGCATCGTTTCAACCCTGTTTCCTTTGTTGGGGATACGACGGATGCCAATTTCGAAGGGGAACCTTTCTTTGGGGCTACAGCCTTTTCATCCGCATTTCTTGACCAAGAAGATGCCGTTGAAAAAGACGTTGAAGCCTTTGTTATTTTAGACAAAATGCCCAACGGTAAAAACAAGATTTTCTCAGGAAAGCTACAGAAATCAGTCCTGTTGACACCTGCGGCTGAAGACAAAGTCAAGCCCACCGAAGAGCTTATGAGCGAGATACCGACGGAGATTTCCGCACCAGAAGTTACTCAGCAGACAGTAGCCGAAGACACAGTCCCAAGCGACGACATACCTGTAGTTGAACCCGAAATTTCCGATCCGGAAGCCTCGAAAGAGGACAAAATTTCGAGCAGTAAAAGGCGTTTATCGATTGCGCTAGGAACGCAGCCTGAAAGCGAGGAAGAAGCGAGCATCAGCACACAAGTTGATCCGCAATTGGACACCTCAGAAGCGACTGAAAGCGACAAAGGCCCCTCTGATGACCTTGAATTTCAAGACGAGGAGGCCCCTGACACCACGAGCGTCCCCGACCTTGAAGCGTTTTTTTCGAGCATTGACGCGAAAAAACCTGTTTTAAACCAACAGACCCCCCCAATTCCTGCGCATTTATCCAAGGTGAAGGGCACATCCTCTGTGCCACCCTCAATCGCCGTGTCGCGCAAAGCACTCACAGCCGAGCGCAGTGATACAGGGGGCGCGGGCGAATTTGTGCACCGTCCTGTGGCTGCGCCAAAGATTCCCGACGGGATCGCCGCGCGCTTGAAAAACAACGGGGCGAAGCAAAGCGAAAAGCCCGCAAGCAAATCCCTAACGCAAACCGCAAGGGGACTTACGTCGTGGCGCAGAAAGTCACAGTCGGAAGACACCCAAACACCCCCCTTTGCCTCGACACGCGAGCCGACCGAAATCGAGGCCAGCGAAACCCGTCAGAAGCCTTCGGACGCGGTCCTTTCTCCTGATCCCGTCGTCGTCACAAAATCAGAGCCTCTCCCCCTTCTTGCGCCCATCATTCCCACGCCTGTTGTCAGCGAAAGCGCGAGCTCGGATCCAATTCCAAGTTTTGAGGAACGCTTGGCGCACGCCCATGTCACCTCAGCGGATATGGAATTGCCCGACAGCGAGCATTTAAGCGCAAGCCTTGGACATGAGGCACAACTTGCGCGTGACAACGACTTCAAACCCGCCGCAGTTCAGCCCCCATTGGACGTCACTGTATTTGGGGCACGAAAGAGCAAAGCGTCCTCATCGAAAACGCCACGTTTCTTGGGCCTTTTTCTCCTTTTGGCGCTTCTTTTGGTCATGGGTATTGCCGTTCTTTGGTCTGTTATGGGACCGATTAAGGACGCGCGCATCAATATCGACTCCGATGTGGGAACCTTCACGGAATTCAACGCCCAAGCGCAAACATCAGCCCAAGAAACGGCACTGCCAGAAGACTCTGTTTTTGCAGCCTTTAACGCAGATGTTGAAATTGAAGTTGAGGCTGACGCATTTGATCTCGAGCTAGAAATCCCATCGGATCAGACGCTGAATGCAGTAGAGCCGAGTCGCCCTGCCCCGCTGACTGTGGCCGAGGCCGAAAAAACCTATAGCGACTCTGGGATTTGGCAACGGTCGCCAGACCTCAAACCAGCGCCAGAGATTGAAGATACCGACCATCTCTATGTTCCGTCTCTTGATCCGGAAGTTGATTTGTCTGACCCAGTGGCGCTTCCGACAGCGGACGCCCTTCCAGACGACTCCCCCATTCCACAGCAACCGTCGCCCGCCCCTGCCGGAAGCACTTTTGCGCTTGGCGACAATGGTCTCGTTGTTCCTTCAGCGGATGGGACGATCAATCCCGACGGAATTTTGGTTTTTTCCGGTCCGCCTCCTAAACGCGCCGCGCCGCGCCCCGATACCGGCGACGTCCTCCAGACCACCGATTTGGTCCAGACCGAAATTGGCAATAAGCGGCCTTTGGCACGCCCAGAAAACTTAGCAGATTTACGCGAAATCGCCCTCTTGGGTGGACGCACACGAGAGCAGTTGGCCCGCCTTCGTCCAGCACCGCGCCCAGTGTCCGAACAGATCGCGGCACAAACTTCCCCCGAAGGCGTCGCTCTCAGCACAACAGCAACAGAGTTTGCCGTCAGCACCTCACGTATCCCAAAGACGCGACCGAACAACTTTGCCGCCCTTGTAGAGAAGGCTCGCGCCAACCCCAAGAACGTTGCTGAAAAAGAAACCGTTGTGGCAGCAGTGGCCGCAAAACCAAGCGCCGCGGCGACGGGGCCAAAAATTCCAACCCGCGCGTCCGTCGCAAAAGAGGCAACACAAAAGAACATGATATCTCTAAGAAAAATCGCGCTAATTGGCGTTTACGGCACCCCGTCAAAACGCTCCGCCCTTGTGCGTATGGGCAATGGCAAAATAATCGAAGTCAGCGTAGGCGACCGTGTGGACGGCGGAAAAGTAGCGGCCATCGGCGCGGACGAAATCCGTTATGTCAAAGGCGGGCGCAATATATCATTAAAAATGCCGCCACGCGGTTAACACGCGTAGCGGCAAGACCGAAGTTTATTCTGCGGCTACTCCCGCACCGTTTTCAGCGTCTTTTTCGGTATCAAGTTCGCCGTTATCGATTTGCTCTTGCTCGATGGATTCAAACAGCGCTTTGAAATTGCCCTCGCCAAACCCGTCGTCCCCTTTGCGTTGAATGAATTCAAAGAAAATGGGACCGATCACTGTTTTTGAGAAAATTTGAAGCAGAATTTTCGTTTCACCACCATCCACAACACCTTCGCCATCAATAAGTATGCCGTGATTTTTCATGCGAGCAATCGGCTCGTCATGCCCAATAACACGATCCTTGGAGAGGGTGTAATATGTGTCTGGCGGGCCGGGCATGAATTTAAGCCCGCGCTCTGCAATCGCATCAGTGGAAGCGTAAATATCATTCGAACCGACGGCAATATGCTGAATACCTTCGCCTTTGTACTTCTTAAGATAGGCCACAATTTGCCCAGTTTCTCCTCGGTCCTCATTGATCGGAATGCGGATACGACCACAAGGCGACGTGAGCGCGCGGCTTAGCAGACCCGTGTATTTCCCCGCGATGTCAAAGAAGCGAATTTGTTTGAAGCCAAAGATGCCGCTGTAGAAATTAAACCACGTATCCATATTGCCCTTGTGGACGTTATGGGTGAGGTGATCGAGGTAATAGAACCCAACGCCTTCAACAGGTTCTGTGCGATGGAAAGTAAAATCTCCGTAGGCGGAGCCATAGTCGCCATAGGCGTCGATGAAATAAATGAGTGAGCCGCCAATACCCACAATCGCAGGCACGTCGAGCGTTTTTGTGTCGGCATCAAACGGTGTTGCACCGGCGGAAATGGCGTGGTCGTAGGCCTTCTGAGCATCAACAACCCGCCACCCCATAGAAGCGGCGCACGGGCCATGTTCACTCACGAATTCCATCGCCATTGAGCCAGGTTCGGCGTTCAAAATATAGGTAATGTCACCTTGCTGCCAAAGTTCAATAGCTTTGGTTTTATGTGTGGCGGTGTGACTGTACCCCATCCGAGAGAATAGATCGCGTAACTCCTGCGGGTTCTCGTGGGCGAATTCGACAAACTCGAATCCATCTGTTCCAGCGGGATTTTCTGCGGTAATTTTTGGGCGGGGGGCATTGTGAGGGAAGGGTCCCATTTTATATCTCCTGTGTGCGCTAAACACAGGCTATCTGCAGTATCGCGCGTAATGTGCGCGAAATGGCACTCAATGGCTATTGATTCACACATATATTGCATAATATGTTAGTAATATGAAAAATACACGCACCCCGCTTGATCGAATGGATTTAGATATTCTCGGCGCCCTGCAACAGGACGCCCGCCTCACAGCCCAAGAGTTGGCACAAAGACTCGGCCTGAGCGCGAGCCAAGTGGGCCGTCGCCGCCAGCGACTTGAAACCGAAGGATATGTTCACCATTACACGGCGCGCCTTGATCCTGCTGCGCTTGGCCTATCTGTTCAGGCATTCATTGAGGTTTCCATGGCAACGCATGGGATCGAAAACGCGACCAGTTTCATGCGCCTCATCGGGACCTGCCGTGAGGTCACGTCCGCTTGGACACTTACCGGTGCGGCCGACTATATGTTGCGGTGTTATTGCGAAGACCTTCCGTCGCTCAATCGTTTAATCCACGAAGTGCTTCTGCCTCACCCTTCCGTCGCCCGTGTTCAGAGCCAAATCGTTATGGACCAATTTAAAATTGACGCACCACTGCCACTTTGACGTCCGAAAATCACTTTTCATCGCGAATTGAACTACACCTCCCGTGCAACTCCCCTTAAGGTCATCCCTATGGAAAGTTTCCTATTTCAAGCAACTATTTACCTCGGGATCGCTGTGATTGCCGTGCCGATTGCCATGCGATTTGGGCTAGGCTCGGTGTTGGGGTATCTTCTGGCGGGGATCATAATCGGCCCGATGCTCGGGTTCGTGGGCACCGAGACACAAAGCCTTCAACATTTCGCCGAATTTGGCGTCGTCATGATGATGTTCCTCATCGGCCTTGAGCTTGAGCCGCGCGCGCTTTGGGCTATGCGGCACCGCCTCATTGGGCTTGGTGGCTTGCAGCTGGTGCTCACGACGGGGGGCATCACGGCAATTGCGCTGTATTTCCAACTTCCTTGGCCGCAAGCACTGGCCGTCGGCCTTACGCTTGCCCTCTCTTCAACAGCCATCGTTTTGCAAACTTTAAACGAGAAAAACCTGATGCAAACGAACGGGGGGCGGGCGTCCTTTTCTGTGCTTCTGGCCCAAGATATCGCCGTAATCCCCATTCTCGCGCTTCTCCCCCTTCTCGCGCTCACAGGAGTGTATAATGAGCCAGCTGCTGCGCAAATTGCGAGCGAGCACGGCCCCAAATTCGGCCCGTTTGAGCCTATCAACACTTGGTTCTCGGCCCTCTCACCTTTTGGCACGACCTTTGTGACAATCACGGTAATTCTCCTGATCATACTTGGGGGGGCCTATCTTACCCGTCCGCTGTTTCGGTTTATCCATTCCGCACATTTGCCGGAATTATACACCGCGCTTTCCCTTGTGATTGTCGTGTTCATCGCGGCCGTTATGTTGTTGATCGGCCTCTCGCCGGCTCTTGGGACCTTTTTGGCGGGAATGGTATTGGCAAACTCCGAATTCCGTCATCAGCTCGAAAGCGATATCGCGCCCTTCAAAGGATTGCTCCTTGGCCTCTTTTTTATCACCGTCGGTGCGGGCATCAACTTTGCGCTGTTGATCGGGAACCCCATACAAATCCTCGGCTTTGCCATAATGCTGCTGGCCTTTAAATTTTTGGTTCTTTTTGTCATTGGTTTTGCGTTCAAATTGAAAGGCCCTGACCAATGGTTGTTTTCACTGGGCCTCGCTCAAGCGGGTGAATTCGGTTTTGTACTGGCGTCCTTTTCGCTCACCCAAAACATCATTCCGCGCGACTTAAGCGAGAAGATCCTCCTGATTATCGCGCTTTCGATGCTTCTCTCGCCTCTCCTGTTTCTCCTGTATGAGTTTCTGGCACAGCGTTCAAAAAAAGAAACCAAGGCGCACCAGAAGGAAGATGAAATAGACGAGCAGAACCCCATTATTATTGCGGGAATCGGACGGTTTGGGCAGGTCGTAACACGGCTGGTTCAATCTGCGGGCTTCAAAACAACGGTTCTGGACCACGATCTTGCCACTGTTGAGGTGATGCGAAAATTCGGGTTTAAAGGGTTCTTTGGCGATCCGACACGCCCCGAAGTCCTCAATGCTGCAGGCTTCGCAAAGGCACGCGTTTTGGTGGTGGCCCTCGATGACCCCGAAGCCGCCCTGCGCCTTGTAACCTACGCACGCAGCAAACGCCCCGACATCCATATCATTGCGCGCGCGCGCGATCGCGGAGACGTATATCGCCTTTATGCCGCGGGTGCGAACGATATCGTGCGCGAACTTTTTGACAGTTCTCTTCGCGCGGGTCGCTATGTTTTAGAGAACGTTGGCCTCTCCAAATACGAAGCCGCAGAAGCCGAACAGACATTCAAAACGCACGACCGTATTGCCGTCCGCGAACTTGCGGCTCTTTATGATCCACGGGTCCCGTTTGGCGAGAATCCCGCATATATCGAGCGCTCCAAGGAATTCGCCAAAGACCTCGAAGCTGCCCTTTTGGCAATCCGGAAATCCTCTGAAAATTAGTCGTTAGAAACCCCCGCCTCTGCGAAGGTGGACATGCCCGAGTGACAGGCCACGGCACCAATCAAAACCCCAATAGCCAAGGCCGCGCCCGACCCTTCTCCAAGACGAAGCCCAAGATCAAGCAACGGTTCTTTGCCAAGTTTTTTCAAGACAGCCCCGTGCGCGCCTTCGGCTGAGACGTGTCCCGCAACAGCATGGTCAAGTACATTTGCATTCAACGCGTGCAAAACTGCCGCCGCAGAGCAGCAGATAAACCCATCCAAAATGACTGGAATTCCTTCGATCCGCGCTCGTGCTATGGCGCCTGCCATTGCGGCGATTTCACGCCCCCCAAGGCAACGCAGCACCTCAAGGGGAGCACCAAGAGCGCTGGAATGTAGGGCAAGCCCCGCGTTGACTACGGAAATTTTCGCGGCTAAGGCCTTGTCATCCACACCGGTTCCGCGCCCGGTCCAGTCCTCACCTTGTCCACCAAAGATCGCCGCCAGAATTGCGCTGGCAGAGGTTGTATTGCCAATGCCCATTTCACCTGTCACCAGAAGGTCCGTGGCAGGATCGACCGCGTTCCAGCCAACCGTCAAGGCCTCAACGACCTCTGCTTCGCTCATCGCCGGAGCCGTCGTGAAATCTGCTGTTGGTGTATCCAACGAAAGTGCATGCACAGTCATCTTCGCGCCAAACGCTTTGGAAAGCTGATTGATCGCCGCGCCGCCGTGCTCAAAATTTATCACCATTTGCGCCGTAACTTCGGGCGGAAAAGCTGACACGCCTTGGGCGGCAACACCATGGTTTCCCGCAAAAATCACCACCTGTGGCGCATGAATCGAAGGGCGGTCTGTTCCACGCCAGCCAGCGTACCAAATGGCAAGGTCTTCGAGGCGCCCTAACGCTTGCGGGGGTTTGGTGAGTTGGGCATTACGCGCCCGCGCGGCTAAAACGACTTCAGGATCTGCAGATTTGGCGTCGGCAAACACCTTTTCAAACTCGGCCAAAGTGGAAAATGGTGCGCTCATATTGTGATCCTTTATTGCGGTACGTGCCAGCAGTGAGTACCCTAGCTTTGAGATTGTATAGCGACAGAAAGGGCATGAAGATGCCTCAAAACGACACGCCCCTCATGCAAGTCACAGATATTCCAATTGCCCTTGGCATATTAAGCCGCTTCCCCGTCGAAGTAAGCCAAGAAGCCGCGCAGAAACGAGCGGCCTCGGCGGCATGGGCCTATCCAATTGCAGGCGCGGCGATTGGTTTTGCTGCGGTTCTCGCTGGATGGGCGGCAATGGCATTTGGTCTGCCGAATGTGGCGGTCGCTGGGGTGGTTTTGGCGACACTCATTATGGTGACAGGCGCAATGCACGAAGACGGGCTTGCGGATACATTTGACGGGCTTTGGGGAGGGCATACACGCGAACGACGCCTCGAAATCATGAAGGATAGCCACGTTGGTGCATATGGTGTTTTGGCGCTTGCCGTGTCTGGTTTGGTTCGGTTCGGGTTGATTTTATCCTTGATAATATCTGGTCACCTGTGGGCACTGATCGCGATCAGTGCCGTGAGCCGTGCGCCCATGGCCTTGCTGATGACCAAAATGGTCGCTGCGCGGACTACCGGCCTTTCCCACAGTGTTGGGCGTCCACGCCTAGAAACCGCTTTACTTGCCGTTTTGATCGCGCTTTTGATCGGCTTTCTCTTCTTAGGCGGCACAATTTTACATGGCGTATTGCTCGCGGCAATCGCAGTTGGCGCTTTGGCGTGGATCGCTGAGAAAAAGATTGGCGGTCAAACGGGCGACATTTTGGGCACTTCGCAGCAACTGACGGAAATTGCGTTTCTCGCAGCCGTCGTCTCGGCCCTCCCCGCATAGAAAAACGCGCCCAACTTTCATTGAGCGCGTTCTCTAAAATCGTATTTGAAGCTTAGGCTGCGGCAGGTGCGCGCGAATCCAAAACGTCGTTGATCTGTTGCTGTGCGAGGTCTTCGCCCTCACCAGAAACAGCCGCAACTTCACGGGTCAAACGCTCTAGCGCCGCCTCATAAAGTTGACGCTCGGAATAGCTTTGCTCGCGTTGATCATCTGTGCGGTGAAGGTCGCGCACAACTTCAGCAATGGCCAACAAGTCGCCGGAATTGATTTTCTGTTCGTACTCTTGTGCACGGCGCGACCACATCGCGCGTTTCACCTTGGCTTTGCCCTTTAGGATACGCATGCAATGGGCAACGGTATCCGCAGACGCAAGCGAACGCATACCGACTTCGATCGCCTTATGGGTCGGCACCCGCAGTGTCATTTTATCTTTGGCAAAGGAAATCACGAAAAGCTCAAGCACGATGCCTGCGATTTCTTGCTCTTCAACATTCACAATCTGGCCAACACCATGCGCAGGATAAACAACGAATTCGTTGGGGCGAAAGTCTAGTTTTTTAGATTTGCTCATTCAGCACTCTTCCTTGTTTTGAGACAGCGCAAGGGATGCATCCGCGGACTTGGACAAAGCCACGTTCGGTCTGCACCTCTCAGAAGAAAAAGGCCCGCGCACGGTCTGTGCTAAGCGGGCAGCTTCGGGACACTGTCTGTATCTACTCGCCTACTATATCAGAAAATCAACCTATAGGAAAGTTACGTCAGCATAGGTTTGCACAACCCCCTAAAATCATGGGGGATTTCACAAAAACTCTCACATTTAGGGCCGTTTTCTGAGCCCAAAATAGGCCAAAAAACGAATCACTCTTAGCTGCCTTCGCCGGGCTTCTCTGAGAAGTACTTCTCAAGTTTTCCGTCTTCTCCATCGCGCTCTTCCGCATCGGGGAGCTGGTCTTTCTTGGCGATGATCACAGGCCAAAGTTCCGAATACTTGCGGTTAAACTCAACCCATTTTTCTGTATCTGGCTCGGTATCGGGACGGATCGCATCCGCTGGGCACTCAGGCTCGCAAACGCCGCAATCGATGCATTCGTCTGGATGAATCACCAGCATATTTTCCCCTTCGTAGAAGCAATCTACGGGGCAAACCTCGACACAGTCGGTATATTTGCAAGCGATACAGGCGTCGTTGACGATATAGGTCATGCGGGAACTCGTTTGTTTGTTTCGACGCCCTAGCTATTCTAGCTCGCGTGATCTTTCAAGCATTTGACGTCGGGAAAGAATGCTTTTGCGCCGTTCCTTTTTGGTAGGCCGCGCTTTTCCCTCGTATTTCGGTTTAGCTGGAACAGTTTTCTGCTCGTAGGGCGCTTTGGGATCGGGCGGTGGCGAATGATCCTCATAGAGTCCTTGCGCTTCGGGTGCTGGCCCGCGTCGAACCGACATTTGCATCACGCGCACGATCCGAACGCGGTCTCCTTGCGGAAAGGTTAGCGTATCCCCGAGGGCGACAACGTAGCTCGACTTAGTTATTTTCGCTCCATTCACCCGCAAATGCCCGCCGGTCACGAGTTTGCTCGCTAGCCCGCGCGTTTTAAAGAATCGCGCGTGCCAGAGCCATTTATCAACCCGAAGTTTGGGCGGGAGTTCACTCATAGATTATTTTTTATCTTTCAACCCCATGAGGGCCATTGCGAAGGGATTGTCGGGATCAATCGGCTTCTCTTTTTTAGGAGGTCGTGCTTGGAAGTTTTTGCCGCCTTGAGGGGCTGGCTTTCCACCTTTTGGCCCACCGCGTTTTGCGTCAGGTTTACGTCCTTGTGGCTTGCCGCGAGTACCTTCAGCCGCATCCTTTTGTGGACGACGATTGTTTGGCCGAGGCTTCGGTGCCCATGTAAACGTATAGAAAGCCTCCATTTCAGGAGCTTCGACGCCTGCATCTGGAGCTTTCGCCTCTTCTGCGTTTTCTTCCGCAGGAACGGCCTCTAACGGGGCCGTACCCTCTGGAACTGCAGTTGTTGCATCTTCGGTCGCAACCACTTCTGTCGCTTCTGGTTCAACCGCGGCCACAACGGGGACCGCTTTAATTTTGCTGCGCTCGCCCTTTTCGGCTTTATAGCCAAGGCCGACCATCAGCTTGGAGAATTGCTCCAAAGTCATGCCCGTAATCGACAACATGTCAGGATTGGCTTCAAAACCGGAACGACTGTTTTGTGTACGCAGTAGGTCTGCCAAGCGTTCCAACATATCAATACGAATGGCTCGGTCGCCCGCGTTCCGATATCCCGCCATCATATCAGCGCCCAATGGAGCTGAAGTGTCGGTCGGAATTGTCACAAGACCCGGAGGGGGGCTTTCGGGAAATTCTGCCAAATCTTTGGCCAACGACCAAAGAACCAGACGCAAACGTGTCGCGGCAGGCTTAAGCAAGAGCGGCATAAAGATCGTAAACTGACCAAAACGAATGCCGTGCTTGCGCAGCGCGCCACGGGCGTCCTGATCGAGGTCTTTCACTTCGGTGGCCACTTGATCGCGCGAAATAATGCCGAAATCTTCGACCATCCGGAAGGCGAAACCACGGGCCATCCCTGTGAGAGCCTCATCGCGACTCATCGCCAATAGGGGTTCAAACAAGGTCGCGACTTTGCGATCAATGAAATGTTGCAGGCGACGTGTGACCTTTTGGATCACATCGGGGCCGGCTTCCTCGTCGACAAATGCAACGACCAAAGGCTTGAGCGGGTCCGATCCGAATACCAATTTTCCCAGCGCAAGTTCGCCCCACATGAGGCCCCCTTGCTCGGTGAAATCGATCTCGGTATCAGGCGCGTTATAAAAACGATCTGCACGCAAATGGAACTCTGGGGCCAGAGCTTGCAGGCTTGCTGCCCGCAGTGTTTTGGCCTCTTCAGAGCTAGCGCTCTTATCTTGGCTGAACTGAAATCCCTCTAGCTTACCGACGAATTCGCCCTCAACTAGAACTTCACCTTTATCGTTTACGTCGGCCACTAGGCCCTCCTTCTGCTTCAACCGCCGCAACAAAACACTTGTCCGCCGGTCAACAAATCGTTGTGTGAGCGCTCCATGGAGCGCGTCTGATAATCGGTCTTCTACAGCGCGCGTCGCTTCTCGCCAATGGGTTTCGTCGTCAAGCCACCCGCTACGCTGAGAAACATAAGTCCATGTGCGGATAAACGCCAATCTTTTAGATAAAACATCGATATCACCGTCCGTTTTATCGATCCGTTTGACCTGTCTGGCGAACCAATCGTCCGGCACACGGTCAAATTCCTGCAAGAATCGAAACAATTGCTCCAAAAGTCCCGCATGTTCGCCGTGGCTGATTCCCCGAAAATCGGGAACACGGCAAACATCCCAAAGCCGTTTAACATCGCCAGCAGAAACAATTTTATCGCTCACAATCGGCATCGCCGTCAGTGTTTTGAGGGTGCGCAGATCGTCCGCTTCGCGCGCTTTTACCAAACGTTCGTCATTTGGCGCGACTTCAAGACTTCGAATCAACGCATCGCTAGTGCCAAATTCCAGCCGTGAATTGCGCCAATTCAGCTTTTTAATGGGGGCGAAACGGTGGTTCATTATGGCATCGGCCAAACCATCCTCAAGCGGAGCAGCGTCCCCCGTCACGCCAAAACTGCCGTGGCTCATGTGCCGCCCTGCCCGCCCTGCAATCTGGGCCAACTCATTGGGCATCAAGGGTCGCATACGCCGCCCGTCAAACTTATCCGTGGCCGAAAACGCGACATGGTTGATATCAAGGTTGAGCCCCATCCCAATGGCATCCGTCGCCACCAGATAATCCACCTCGCCGTTTTGATACATCTCGACTTGGGCATTGCGGGTGCGCGGACTAAGCCCCCCCGTCACAACGGCCGCTCCACCTTTTTGCCGACGCAGAAGTTCGGCTATCGCATAGAGATTTTCCACCGAGAACCCAACGATCGCCGAGCGCCCCGGCATTCGTGCGATCTTTTTACTGCCCGCGTAAGTCAGCTCCGAAAGCCGTTCGCGACGAATAAAATCGACATCCCCCAAGAGATCGGCAATTGCGCTGCGCATCGTGTCCGACCCCATAAACAAGGTTTCGTGCAAGCCACGGGCGCGCAGCAATCGGTCGGTAAAAAGATGGCCCCGCTCGGGATCGGCGCAAAGCTGAATTTCATCAACCGCAAGGAAATCACAGCCCATTCCCTCGGGCATCGCTTCAACCGTACAGACCCAATATTGCGCGCGCGGCGGCACAATACGCTCCTCGCCCGTCACCAATGCCACGACGGATGGCCCGCGCAGAGCGACAATCTTGTCATAAACTTCGCGCGCCAAAAGGCGCAACGGCAGGCCAATCACACCAGTTCGATGTGCCAACATACGTTCGATTGCGTAGTGAGTTTTGCCCGTATTGGTCGGGCCTAGGATCGCTTTGATCCGCGGCGCGTTCGCCATGTTCTTCAGCCCTTAAAGGTTGGTCCCGCCGACCGATGCACTCAAGCGCGCAATGGCTTTTGCGACCTGCGGTTGGTTGGGGTGTATTAAGGCAACCTGCTGATAGACCTCAAGCGCTTGTTTGGGTTTACCCGAATCCTCCAAGATTCGCGCCAGTCCAATAATCGCGCCAAAGTGGCGTGGCTCTAACGATAAGACCGTTGCGATGTCCGAAACCGACGGCCCATACATACCTAGATTAAAATACGTCGTCGCCCGCCCATTATATCCTTCGGCAAAATCGGGTGCGTGGTCGGTGAGCGCCGTAAAATGTTCCACGGCCACTTCCAAATCCCCTTGTGAAAGAGCCGCATAACCGCGTTCTAGCAAGAAATTCATCGACTCCGAGCCGGACTCCCTGAAAAGAGCGCGGATTTGATCTTCGGTCTTTTCCCAGTTTTCGTTTTGCGGGTCTGCGAGATCTGCGAAAAGCACATCCAAATCGACATCCTGCGCCTGAACCGCTTGCCCGCCAGCCCACAAAATGACTGTCGCAAGAAGAAATGCCGTAACGATACGATTGAGAAAGGGGTTTAAAGCGCTCATAACAAATGCAACTGTAGCCGAAAGGTTGGGAAAAGCGACCCCCAAACCTTCACGTTTTTAGGAGAATCTAAATGAGCGAAATAATCACTGCTGCCGTCGGCGTTTTGTCTGAGAAAATCAAAACCTTCGATGGGACTGCAAAGTTCATGGTCGAAGGCGAAGGCGGCATTGTCATCGACGCGGACGGCGTGCGTGCGGGCGACGACGACACGGATGTTACTTTGTCGGCGGATGTCGAAACGTTTCAGGCCATTCTCGACGGCAGCTTGAACCCCACAACGGCCTTTATGACGGGCAAACTTTCTATGGACGGTGACATGGCAACCGCCATCAAACTCGGTGCAGAATTGTCCTAAGCCATGAAAACTGCCCCCTTTTATGAGGATATAGTCGGCGCCGCAGACCCCGGAGACGCCACATGGTGGACGACTTCTGATGGTGTGCGGATTCGATTGGGCGTTTGGAACCAAGATGCGCCCATGGGAACGGTCCTGATCTTCCCTGGGCGCACGGAATACATCGAAAAATACGCGCCAACGGCCACGGTTTTGGGCACGCGCGGCTATGCGGCTTTGGTCGTTGATTGGCGGGGACAAGGCCTCGCAGATCGGGATGCACCTGATCGCCTACTTGGTCATGTTGAAGATTTTCAGGACTATCAACTCGATGTCGCGACCATGGTGGCCGCAGCCAAAGAAATGTCCCTTCCCGAGCCGTATTATCTACTGGGGCATTCGATGGGCGGATGTATCGCTCTGCGCGCGCTTTCAAATGGTCTTGATGTCAAAGCAGTATGTTTAACGGGGCCAATGTGGGGGATCAATGTCCCGCCAAGGATGCGCCTTCCCGCGTGGGTTTTGGGTGCGGTTGCGCATCAGGTCGGCAAGGGGAAAACCCTAAGTCCGGGGACAAATATTCAGACCTATGTCCTTACGGAACCCTATGCGGACAATATGCTGACAAGTGATCGGCCAACCTACGAATGGCTTAAATCCCAAGTCGTTGCGCATCCTGAATTGGCTCTCGGCGGACCGTCGCTTGGCTGGCTCATCGAAGGGTTGCGAGAGTGTCGCGATCTCGCAAAACTGCCCTCGCCCAATGTTCCTTGCCTGACGTTTCTCGGAACAAATGAGCGCGTTGTTCGCGCAGGTACCATTGGAAAACGCATGGCGCATTGGCCGAACGGACGTTTAGAAATGGTCGCGAAAGCCGAGCACGAAATCCTCTTTGAAAATCCCGAAACATTAGATCGTGTAACCGACATCATGTGTGAATTTTTTGGTGAGAATACTTAGCCCGCGCCCTTTCCAAATAAAATCCCGCGCGATTTTCCTGTGGCTTGGGGTGTTTTTACCTTTGCGCGCCCCCATACCCCTTGAACCGCCCCCCTCCTAAGGCCTATGTCTAGAGGGCAATTATTGAGGTTTTTCATGCGTTTTTCCCGTCCTATGCCCGTCTTCGATGCGACCCCCTCCACTGGGGAGGCCGCCGATTTCGGCGATCTGCCAGAATGGAACCTCGACGATCTTTACACCAGTGAAGACGCGCCCGAATTGACCCGTGATATGGCTTGGCTTGAGACGGCCTGCGCCGATTTCGCCGCGGCCTACGAAGGTAAACTCGCCGATCTGGATGCCGCCGGAATGCTTGCTTGCGTTCACGCCTATGAGGCAATTGACCTGATCGCAGGCCGCATCATGTCATTTGCGGGCTTGCGGTATTATCAGATCACAACCGATAGTGATCGCGCGAAATTCATGTCCGACACCCAAGAAAAAGTGACCGTTTTCACGACTCCGCTGGTTTTCTATAGCCTTGAGTTGAACCGCCTTGAAGACGACGCGCTGGCAAACATGTTTGCCGAAAATGCCGGTTTGAAACGCTACAAGCCGATTTTTGATCGTCAACGCGCAATGAAGCCGCACCAATTGTCCGACGAGTTGGAAAAATTCCTGCACGATCAATCAACCGTTGGTGCCGCAGCGTGGAACCGTTTGTTCGACGAAACAATCGCCGGCTTACAATTCACTATTGACGGCGAAGACATGAACCTCGAAGCCGTTCTCAACCTTCTGACCGACCAAGACCGTGCAAAACGCGAAGTGGCGAACTTTGAATTGGCCCGTGTTTTTGAAGAGAACATCAAAATATTCGCTCGCGTTCACAATACATTGGCCAAAGAAAAAGAAATTGATGATCGCTGGCGCAAAATGCCCTCGCCCCAGACGGCGCGGCATTTGTCGAACCATGTAGAACCAGAAGTTGTCGAGGCCCTGCGCAATGCGGTTGTGGCCGCCTATCCAAAACTCTCGCATCGCTATTATGCCCTCAAGGCAAAATGGCTTGGCCTTGAGACAATGCAAACTTGGGACCGCAACGCGCCTCTCCCCAAAAAAGACGAGAAAACCGTCGATTGGCAAGAAGCCAAAGACACTGTGATGGAAGCCTACGAGGGTTTTGACCCTAGAATGGCCAAGATCGCCGCGCCGTTTTTCTCCGAAGGTTGGATTGATGCAGCGGTCAAACCGGGCAAAGCGCCCGGGGCCTTCGCGCATCCAACGGTCACAAATGTGCATCCCTATGTCATGCTCAACTACCTTGGGAAGCCGCGCGACGTGATGACGCTAGCGCATGAACTTGGCCACGGCGTGCACCAAGTTTTGGCTGCGGAACAGGGCGAGCTTCTGTCCTCCACCCCCCTCACATTGGCCGAAACCGCCAGTGTTTTTGGCGAGATGCTGACCTTCCAAGCGATGCTCGCTAAGGCCACCACCAAAGAAGAGCGCAAAGTCCTGCTTGCGGGTAAAGTTGAGGATATGATCAACACGGTCGTGCGCCAAATCGCGTTTTACGACTTTGAATGCAAACTCCACGCGGCCCGCGCCGAAGGTGAACTCACCCCTGAAGACATCAACGCGCTTTGGATGTCAGTACAGGCCGAGAGCCTCGGACCTATCTTTGAATTCACACCGGGTTATGCCACGTTCTGGGCCTATGTCCCGCACTTCGTGCACTCGCCGTTCTATGTCTATGCCTATGCCTTTGGCGATGGCCTCGTGAACGCGCTTTACGCCGTCTACGCCGAGGGCGGCGAAGACTTCCAAGAGAAATATTTTGATATGTTGAAGGCGGGCGGCTCCAAGCACCACTCAGAACTGCTCGCTCCCTTCGGACTTGACGCCTCCGACCCCAAATTCTGGGACAAAGGTCTGTCGATGATTTCCGGCATGATCGACGAACTTGAAGCGATGGAGGACTAAATGCGCGTCACCCTCCCCGCTTTCACCCTCCTCGCATTGGCGCCCTTCGGTGCCTTTGCGGAACCATCTATGGTCGGTCAATGGAGTTGTGAAAACTACTCCGAGACCAACCAAATCATGGGAACCGTCGCCTATTACAATAATGGCACGAGCAAAGGCAGCTTTGACGCCACAATTGTCGGAAGCGACGCAACTGTCGAATTGATCGGGACTTATCGCGCGGATTGGAAACAGGAAAAATCGCTCCTTGTCGAAACAATGACGTCGGTTGATGTCCAAGACCTCTTGATCAACGGCCAAAGCTACATGGATACGCCCACCGAAACAGAATTTGAAAATGCCATGTTGGCGGAGGGGGCAACCACGTCGCAAATTATAGATTCGAGCGAAGTTATGGTTGTACTCCAAGATACCGACGGCAATATTTCTTCCTGTAGTTTGTTTTAAAATACTTTTCACATCAC
This sequence comes from Falsihalocynthiibacter sp. BN13B15, assembly GCF_041205415.1. NCBI lineage: Bacteria > Pseudomonadati > Pseudomonadota > Alphaproteobacteria > Rhodobacterales > Roseobacteraceae > Falsihalocynthiibacter > Falsihalocynthiibacter sp. BN13B15. Next base: position 102,172 of record NZ_JBGFCE010000008.1, on the reverse strand, counting down.
GTGTTTAGCAATTCTCATTGTTTATTCGCTCATATGAAATAGACTTTTCCGAAAACAACGAGGGTTCCTATGCGCGGTATTAAACGACTCCTGAAAATTGTTCTCGCCATCCTTGTTGTTGGCCTTGGGGCTTTGCTCACTTTTGGACCGGGCTATTTGGAAAGCAATTTGAATACGGTCGAGGCTCACGCGCCCTACCCCGTCACGCCTGATGCCCAAGCGTTACACGACAGCCTCGTGATCGGTGATTGGCACGCCGATACGTTGCTTTGGAACCGCAGCTTGCTTGAACGTGGCGACCGTGGCCATGTGGATGTCCCGCGCCTGCAGGAAGGCAACGTCGCCCTTCAGGTTTTTACCACGGTCACCAAAAGCCCCGCAGGGTTAAACTACGAAGAGAATTCCACCTCTGCGCGCGACAATATCACCCTCTTGGCTTATGCGCAGTTATGGCCACGCGCCGCATGGGACAGCCTGCTTGAACGGGCGCTGTATCAGGCAAGTCGTTTGCATAAATACGCAGACAAAGCTCCCGATGACTTAACGATTATCACCACGCGTAGCGAACTCGACAGCCTGTTGGAAAAGCGTGCCGCAGGGGCAAAAACCGTGGGCGCATTGCTCGGCACCGAAGGGGCGCATCCTTTAGAGGGTAAAATCCAAAACATCGCCGCCCTCGAAGCCGCAGGGTTTCGAATGATCTCGTTACAGCATTTCTTTGATAACGCCGCTGGGGGCTCGCTCCATGGCACAGCAGACGCAGGGCTGACCGATTTTGGCCGCGAAGTTGTCGCCCAAGTCCAAGCCCGCAACATGGTTTTGGACGTGTCCCATTCAAGCCAACAAGTCATTCGCGATGTGCTCGAAATTACTGAAATGCCCATCGTTGTGAGCCATACAGGTATCTTCAGCAACTGCCAGATCAAGCGCAATATCCCCGACGACCTCATCCAAGCCGTTGCTGCAAAGGGCGGCACGATTGCGATTGGCTATTGGAAAGACGTCACTTGCGACGACACTCCAACGGGCGTCGCAAAAACCATCAAGGCGGCGATTGACCTCGTAGGTGCAGATTATGTGTCTCTTGGTTCGGATTTTGACGGTGCCGTGGGCACCGCCTTTGATACATCCGAATTGGCCGCGCTGACGCAAGCGCTCCTCGACTTAGAGATTTCTGAAACCGATATCCGCAAAGTTATGGGCGAGAACATGGTGCGCGTGTTGCGCGCCCGCCTCGCCCCCTAGGCTACTTTTTCGCTTTTGCAAAGATCTGATCCATCATGGATTGGGCCTTTTTGCTATCTTCCAGCGTGTATGGATAGGCGGAACCGGTGCCAACGGATTGAGCAAAGTTTTCGACTTGAAGCACATATTGGTTCAGCCCCGGATAACGCGACACAGTTTCGCCCGCTTCATTAGACAGCCAAACTTGCGCCTCTCCGGCGACATTGGCATTGAAAGGTGTCGTCACGCGGATTTTCCCTTTGTCTCCAAGGAATAGCATTTCTTGATGTGGCGCGAGGCGCATCGAAACCATGCCCGAATAGGTAAATCCTTCGAACTGCGCCTGAACATCGGTAAACACATCCACGCCCCCCTCCTCACGCATTGAAACGGCCGTAATTTCGGGCAGGTTTGCGCCCGTCGCGAAAAGGGTACTGGCATAGATGTATACGCCAATATCACGCGCCGCGCCGCCGCCAAATTCCGCAAGATTGCGGATATTGTCGGTCGCGGACTCGTTGTTGTAACAAAACTGACCACTCACATGACGTAGGGTACCAATATCTCCTGCAGCGATCCGGTCCCTGACCTCAATCCACTGCGGGTGATGTGCAATCATAAAGGCTTCGGCGGCGACAAGGCCCGTTTGATCGCGCAGGGCTATAAGGTCGTCGATCTCATTCGCTTCAAGCGCAACTGGCTTTTCGCACAACACGTGCTTCCCCGCCTGAAGAGCTTTTTTTGTCCATGCCACATGGAGATGATTGGGCAACGGAATGTAAACGGCATCGATATTTGGCGAGGCCAACAAAGCATCGTAATCGCCAAAGACCTCAAGCGACGGGCAGAATGCCTGAAATGGCGCGGCCTTGGCTGCATTTGACGTTGCCAAGGCTACAAGTTCGTTTCCTATGGCTGCGTGAATAGCGGGTGCCATGAATCTTTCTGCGAAATTTGACGCGCCCAGAATTCCCCAACGTAAAATGTTGCTCATATGAAGTGCTCCCTATAAATTTTTGCTAAGTTACCATGTTGTCCACGTTGCGCAATACGCGTCAGTGACACAGAAAAAGGGCCCCGATCAACGGAGCCCTTTTTAAAAATTTCGATTTAAAGCCCTAGGAAGGAACCAGTAGACCTTTGTCTTTGGCGGTCTCGCGCATCCGCTCTTGAAGCTTCTCGAACGCACGCACCTCAATTTGGCGTACCCGCTCGCGGCTCACATTATATTGGCCCGACAGCTCTTCCAACGTCACCGCTTTGTCTGTCAAGCGGCGCTGTATAAGGATATCTTTTTCGCGGTCATTCAAAACGTCCATAGCTTCGGTCAAAAGCTCGCGACGAATCGTCAATTCGTCATTCGCTTCATAGTCGCCCGCTTGGTCGGCATCGTCATCTTGGAGCCAATCCTGCCATTGTGTTGTGGTGTCCCCGTCGCTGCCGATCACGGCATTGAGCGACGCATCCCCACCGGAAAGCCGGCGGTTCATCGAGACAACTTCAGCCTCGGTCACACTCAGATCATGGGCGATACGCGCCACATGCTCGGGGCGTAAATCGCCGTCTTCAAGGGCACCAATACGGGCTTTCGCCTTGCGCAGATTAAAGAACAGCTTCTTTTGCGCGCTAGTTGTACCCAATTTAACGAGGGACCAACTGCGCAGCACATATTCTTGGATGCTCGCGCGAATCCACCACATGGCATAGGTCGCCAGACGGAATCCCTTCTCGGGATCAAAACGCTTCACAGCCTGCATCAAGCCGACATTCGCCTCAGAGACGACCTCGGCTTGTGGCAAGCCATAGCCTCGATACCCCATGGCGATTTTCGCCGCGAGACGCAGGTGGCTTGTGACCATCTTATGCGCGGCTTCGCTGTCTTGGTCCTCGACCCAGCGTTTGGCCAGCATATATTCTTCCTCGGGTTCCAGCATTGGAAACTTGCGGATGTCCCGAAGGTAATGACTCAGACCTTGTTCCGGTGTTGCGGCCGGTAGGTTTTTAAAATTGCTCATTCTTCTGCCCCCTGTTTGTTATGTTTAGACAGTTAACATTCAGATAATTACGTTCGTAGTAAGTTCAAGTGGCAAAGGCACATGGAAGACCCCATAACGCAGCTGTCTTAAGCAAATATGAGCGCCACACGTCCTGATATCCAGTGAAATGTAAGGAATTCACAGCTAAGTGCGAGTCTGAAACATTCCTATGGGAGTGCGTCAATATCCCCGCCAAGGGCTTGAATCAGGCCAACCATATCCGCAGGCATCGGCGCTTTGAACTGCATCGCTTCCTTGGTTACAGGATGCACGAAGCCAAGAGTTGCCGCATGAAGCGCCTGACGCGGGAAGGCACGAACGGCCTCGACACCACCGACGCCCACAACTTTCTCCGACAATTTGCGTCTACCACCATAAGTCGGATCGCCAATAAGACTGTGACCCGCATGCGCCATGTGAACGCGAATTTGGTGGGTGCGGCCCGTTTCAAGCCAACATTCAATCAGTGACGCCACCGCGGGGGTGCCCAAAGGCATCACAATCCGGCTGCGGGTCACAGCGTGTCGCCCGCCGTGAAATAAAACCGCCTGACGTTGGCGATCATTTTTATGACGCGCCAAATGCGTGGTGATCTTCATAATATTTCCGGATTCAAAATTGACGCCTTTGACGCCCCGCACGCGCGGATCATTCGCATCGGGCATGCCGTAAACAACCGCGTGATAGTGGCGCACAACAGTGTGTGCCGCGAACTGTTTTGCGAGACTGTGGTGCGCCACATCCGATTTTGCTGCCACCAAAAGGCCGCTGGTTTCTTTGTCGATCCGGTGCACAATACCAGGCCGCTTCTGGCCACCAACACCCGAAAGCGTATCGCCACAGTGAAACATCAGCGCGTTCACAAGCGTGCCATTCGGCGATCCGGGTGCGGGATGCACCACCATGCCGACGGGCTTATTTACAACAATGAGATCGTCGTCCTCAAAAACCACCTCAAGCGGGATATCTTCGGGAAGGATGTGGCTTTCGGCAGCAAAAGGAATGGTGATTTCAAAGACATCCCCTTCGCTTACCTTCGCCCGAGGGTCGGTTTGAACCACGCCGTTTTGTTTGATCGCACCTTCTTCGAGCAATTTCGCCATACGCGACCGGCTCAAAGAGGCTTCTACTGGTACGTCACGCGAAAGCGCTTTATCAAGGCGTTTAGGGGGATCAGCAGCGATCACCACAGATACAACGGAGAGTGCGGACATGAATGAGGCTCCTGAAACGGAAATCGAACTTCCGGCCAACCTAAAATTTCTGCGCGTCTTAGTTACAATACTGACGGCAACGATGATTGCAGGGCTTGTAGTGGTGATTGTTCTGCTTGTCACCCGTTTCCCTGACAAGGAAACACTTTCAGGTACGAAATCAAGCATTCTACCCAGCGAAATTACTTTGCCCGAGGGAGTCGCTGCTCGCGCCTTTACGCAGGGAAATGACTGGTATGCCATTGTCACGGATCAAGACCAAATCCTAATCTATGACCGTGACAAACAAACCTTACGCCAAACAATCACATTGCAAAACGACTGACCCAAAGCGGATAGCCCAGCGATGAACTGGGCTATTTACTCTATTTGACTGGTTTTCTTGGCTTGGCGAACTTGCCCTTGCCCGTGGCCTTGTGGCGCAGCTTTTGCGACGTATCTTTGGGGTCAAATCCGGCTGGTGGTCCCGATTTTTTCGGGCCACCCGCAGGTTTTCCAGCCGGTCCACCGCGTTTGGGTCCAGAATCTGCAGATCCACCGAATTTCGGTTTGAAGTCCGCGCCAGAAGCCCCTTCTGCACGAGGTTTGCGGGGTTTGTTATCCGTGTTTCCGGCGTATTTCCCGGCTGGCTTACCTGCATATTTACCAGCGGGTTTGCCTTCATACTTACCGGCAGGTTTGCCTTCGTATTTGCCTTCAGGCTTTTTGCCTTCGTATTTACCTGCGGGTTTGCCTTCGTACTTGCCCTCAGGCTTTTTGCCTTCGTACTTACCGGCTGGCTTGCCTTCGTATTTGCCTTCAGGCTTGTTGCCCTTGTACCCGTTGGCGCCATCATGCGGCTTGCGGTGCGAATCCGAACGTGGGGCACGTTCTTCGCGAGGGCCACGATCGGGGCGCGGTCCACCGCGCGGTTTGTCACCAAAGCTCGGACGAGCACCTGAATGACCACTGCGCGCAACGTCTGGAACCTTGTCGAGCTTGGTCGCTTTTACGTCTTCTTCTAGGATGTTGTCTTTGCCCAATGCCGCAAAGAAACGATCTGCAATGGTGGCGTCCAACTCAACATATGTTTCATTGGGAACCATCTTGATCGCGCCGATTTCGCGTTTGGTAATGCCACCAGCCTTGCAAAGCAGCGGAATGAGCCAGCGTGGCTCGGCCCGTTGCTCGCGGCCAACATTGAGGGACAGCCAAACAGAACTCGCAAATCCACGATTCTCTGTGGGCGCGTCTACACCGCCGACTTCACGCAACTCTTCCGGAGAGGTGCGCAAGGAGCGATACTGCGCGATATACGCAGAAGCGATTTGCTCGGGAGTGTTCCCTTCGAGGAGCGCCGCAACAACGGCTTCTTCGCCGACAACTTCTTCTGTTTTGAAGCTGGCGATCAAACGCTCATCGTCTTTGGCGCGCACGTCAGACGCACTTGGAGGAGTGCCCCAATTCGCGGTAACTTTCGCCCATTTCAGCAAACGTTCAGCCTTGCCACGTTGATTTTTTGGAACGATCAACGCCGAAATGCCTTTTTGGCCCGCGCGACCTGTACGGCCAGAGCGGTGCAGAAGAGCTTCTTGGTTTTGTGGTAAATCAGCGTGCACAACAAGATTTAGACCCGGAAGGTCGATCCCGCGCGCCGCAACGTCAGTCGCCACACAAACTTGGGCGCGGCCATCGCGCATCGCTTGAAGAGCGTGGCTACGTTCTGCTTGGGAAAGCTCGCCGGAAAGCGCCACAACGCGGAAACCACGGTTGGTAAAACGCGCCGTCAAATGGTTTACGGTCACACGTGTGCCACAGAAAACAATCGCCGTTTCGGGCTCGTGAAAGCGTAGCAAATTGATAATAGCGTTTTCGCGGTCAGGCGCGGCACAGACCAAAGCTTGATAGTCGATATCAACGTGTTGCTTGGCTTCGGAAGCGGTTGCAACCCGCTTGGCGTCTTTTTGGAAGTTGCGTGCAAGGTCGGCGATTTGACGTGGAACCGTCGCCGAGAACATCAAAGTGCGACGCTCTTCTGGGGCTTCGCCAAGAATAAACTCGAGGTCATCGCGAAAGCCAAGATCGAGCATCTCGTCGGCTTCGTCCAAAACGATTGCCCGCATTTGGTCCATACGCAAAGATTTGCGCGCGATATGGTCGCGAAGACGGCCAGGTGTGCCCACAACAATGTGTGCGCCTTGGTCCAATTCGCGGCGTTCGGTCCGCATGTCCATGCCGCCAACACAGGACGCGATGCGCGCACCCGTTTCAGCGTAAAGCCATTCAAACTCGCGGCGCACTTGCAACGCCAATTCGCGCGTCGGTGCCACAATCAATGTAAGGGGCGCATCGGCCCGCTCAAATCGGAGAGCATCGCCAAGAATCGTCGGCGCAATCGCTAGACCAAAAGCAACCGTCTTACCCGACCCAGTTTGCGCGGACACCAAGAGATCGGATTCAGCTAATGCAGGATCGGAGACGTCTAGCTGAACGGGGGTCAGCTCGGTGTAACCCTTTTTTACAAGGGCGTCGGAAAGGGGCGGCAGAATGCCTTCGAATTGCGTCACGGCGATATCTTTCGAAAAAATCATATCGACCCATTGGCCGACGGAAAGGGCGGGCATATTCAGAAGTAGGCGATAAAGCAATCAAAGAAGAGCCAAAAATCGCATTTACCCCTTAAAAAGTAACAAATGCATGAATTTCGCTCTCAAGAAGCAATAATGGCCCACGAATACGATGGCTGTAGGCGCGTTTACTTTGCGCGCGCGGCACGAGAAATGATCTCGCACCGTGCGGCAACAAGTGCCTCTGCCGTTTGCGCGAGTGAATTTGCAGACGCGAATGCTTCTAGTTCCGCGAGCACATCAAGCATCCATTGATGTTTTTCCAGATCTTCCCAAAACACCAATGCGCTTGCTTGATCCGCGCTTTGCCCCCGCGCCCCTATTTTCAAATATCCCGGTTGGATTGAAACAATAGTATCGGCAAAGGCATGCGTGCCCGTTTTGGTCGACCGGATGTGATTGGAAACTTCAGACAATACATCGCCTTTCCCGCCAATTACTTCGGACTTTTGCAAAGAAGCGTCATCGGCAGAAACATTTGCTCCGCGTCGTTGGTTTTTCACTGGGGCAAAGGGCACAACATTGATGCCGGATTTACCAGAGGCCAATCCCCCAAGAGCGACCATCGCTTCAGCTGCAGCAAAATACGCGCTAACGATTTTGTTTTTTTCGCTCTCATCCATAGTAAATCCCGTACCAACCCTAATAGTTACAAAACAAAATTCTCTTTTCGTCTCAATCTGCTTTTCTCCACACGCTGCGTCGCCGCTTGCGCAATATGGAGAACAACATCCTTAACCCCAGACTCGAATCCTACGACCCGATCAATTCCCGCAAGTTTTGCATCTTCAGGCGATACCTCATCAGAAATGACCAAAACCGTAGCAACACGTGTTCGCGTAGACTGAGAGCGAATGTGCCGCGCAAACTGCAACACCTGAAGTTCAGATTGCCTCGAAACTATAACCACAACATCGAATACCCGAAGGGACATTTGATCCAAAGCTCGTTCAAAATCTGTTACGACTGACAACCAATTCTCGGAACCCAACCTATTCAGGACAGCTTGTCCAGCGAGCGAATGCTCGCCAAGAATCAAGGCCGCGGGTCGTCGTTCTATTGCAAAAGAATCAATCACACACCGTCCACAGACAATTGCTTATAGCAACTTTATCTAAAGGAACCCTGCACATATGTAAAGATGCTAGTAGCAATAAGATAAATTTCAGTACGGTTAGAACACGATTGCGGTCATACCTAGGATTACTTGTGGATTAAAGGAGCGCCGAAGTGACAGCGGCGACTAAATCGTCGCCTTTAAATGGCTTGTACAGAAAGGTTTTTGCGCCTTTGATATCCGCGAGAGCCGTCGTCGTTTCCAAGGGAATAAGACCGCCGCCCCCCGATACGAAAACCACGGGTAAATCTGGCAGTTTCTGGAGAATACTGTCGTAGAGATCTAAACCACTATCCAGTCCTAGCCATACGTCCAGCACCGCAACATCAAAATCATCGGTTTCAGAAATGACAACAAGAGCCGGTTCTGGCCCCTCGCAAAGAACGACCTCAAATCCAGCTCTCGACAAAAATCTTTCCATCAATTCTCTTAATTGTGGATCATCATCAACGACCAATACTTTTGACATTAATTGCCCCAGCCAATTTTACCCTACATTCACGACAATACACTCTAAAGATTTTTTGAACACACCCTTTTCATCTTCAGGTAGTTTCGACACGCATTCAGCGAGGCGCATCAATGGATCGTCCTTTAGCGCTTGCAAGGCAGCAGGCTGTAACACCAATAAGAAACTGCGCGCATCGTGTTCGCTTTTCACCTGTTCTATAAACCCACGTTTTACCAATGTTTGCACTGCGCGACTTGTTGGCGCGGCTGTGATCCCCAAGAATTTAGCAACCATATGTGCTGTGCGTTGCTCTGATGGAACCCTTGCAAGAAACCTCAGAATCGACCATTGGAGCGGCTGTATGGCCCCCGGTTCTCTGCTTGGATAGGTCGCGCGAACGATTTTTTCGATCAATACCGCCGCTGCCACATCACTTTTTACCATTAAAAACCACTCACACTTGCACAAATCCACTATAGCTAGGTACTTGTTACTAGCAATAAATATAACATTTTTTGTTAAAATATACGCTGTGACCTGAATAGAGCAAGATTTTTAATCCGACATTTTAAACGAAGGGTCAAAAGGCGGGCAACAGCTTAAAAATGGTGGGAATGGGTTTTGATTAGCAAAACGTTAGAGAAAGCCATGCGATACGCCCGACAACGGGTTTAACAAAGGCCCTAAAAGTTACTGTATTTAGAAAATGGTACCGCCACCCCGACTTGAACGGGGGACCTCTTGTTCCACAAACAAGCGTTCTAACCAACTGAACTATGGCGGCACACTTTGGCTGATTTAGCGCCCACGTGCGGTGAATGCAAGGGCCGCGAGGTATGAAAGTGTGGAATTTCGCAAGTATTTGCCTCCTTCACCGCGTCGGACCTCAAAACGTCGCCAATTGCCGCCTAAAAAACGCCCTCTTGCCTCCGTTGCCAGTTGGGTCTAGTCAATTTGGGCAATCAAGGAGAGCAAAAATGGGTATCAACACCGAAAAAGAAGTCGAAGCCAATCTACAGATTGGGCCAACATCTTTGGGGAACGTGCGCCTCTATATCGAAGCAGATGGTGTTGAAATTCCAATGGATTTCACGCCGGATGAAGCATTGGAAATCGCCGAAGAAATCCGTGCTGCAGCCCTTATGCTTGCGGGTAAGAAATAGCTGCCACACCAGGATCACGATAGCTTTGCAATCTTCGTGCGGCATCCCGCGCGAATTTTTGCGTGAGTTTTTTACGTCGTGCGGGCGCAATTTTCACTTCGGGCCCCATACGAACAATTTCGGCGTCATAGCTATCGGCAAGGATAAGCCCCGTTTCAAGTGGAAGCAGGTTTATTGGAAAACTCCCGTCAACGGCCCAGAAATATCGATCACACCAAGGTAGATACCCCTGCCATTTGCTGTCCGCTTGAAAATCGGCACGATTAGACTTGCATTCAACCACCCAAAACTCGCCTTTCGGGCCTAATGCGATGACATCCACACGCAACCCGCGCTCAGGAACAAATTCCTCGATCACCGTGAAATCAAGCTGCAATAAGTGCCTGCACACGCCCCGCGCCAACAATTGCCCAGCTTTGAGCGTCTCTATGGAGTTATCGCCAGTTAAAGAGTTCATGCCAAACATGAACAAACCATAAACAAAAAGTCAAGACACAAGAGATTTCCAATTAAAGCCCCTTCGCCCCTTGCCGCATGCTCTATGCCCACTTATGTCAATGGACGGCGGGTTCTGCTCTTCTCGTAAACAGTGGGTACAAATTCCAGAGGCCTTAAGCAAATCCTAGGGAGCTGGCTCTGTTTGGACCCTGGTTCAATTATCTGGTGCCCACCTGTACATACAGGTCCCCAGGAATTAGCTGCCCCTACGGTCGCTGCGGGCCCGCCACAATCTCCCAATAAAAAACGCCCCAAAAGGGGCGCTCCATGTGGTCCTAAAAACGTTTAGCTTCTATGCAAAGGCTTCTGGTTTGATTTCACGCGCCATAAAATCCAGCACTGCGTTGACAAATTGTGGCTCTTTGCCACTAGGATCAAAAGCACGGGCAATATCGACGAACTCACTGATTATTACGCGTGGCGGCGTTTCCAAAGCCACCATTTCCGCACCCGCGGCCCGAAAGAGCGCACGCAAGGTGGGGTCGATCCGTGCGATGGGCCATTTTGCGACCAAAGCGCGATCGGTCATTTGGTCAATCTTTGCCTGATGGTCGACTGCGTTTTCGACGAGCGCTTGGAACAATTCCATGTTGCCCTCCATCATCTCGACACCCTCATAAATGGCACCGAAACGGAACTCTTGGAATTCCTGCACGATAGCTTCAATGGTTTGCCCAGAATTCTCCATCTGAAACAGCGCCTGAACCGCATAGAGCCGCGACGCAGATTTTTTCTGGCGGCCTTTAGATATTTTTGGCGCCGCTTTCGCGGAGGTCTCTGGGTTTGTCATGCGGTCGTTCCGTTTTCCTTGCCGCCCGATGAGGCGATCAAAATACTGTCGGGAGTGGATTTAAAGCCCGCTCCTTTACCTTGGCCGCCCCATTTGCGCGAAAGTGCGATGAGATGCAAGGCCGCAGCGGCCGCCCCGCCCCCTTTATTTTGATCGGCAGGGTCTGCACGCACCTCAGCTTGCTGCCGATTTTCGACAGTAAGGATGGCATTACCGATGCATACCCCTTTCAGTCCCAAGAGCTGAATCGCACGACTGGAGTCATTACACACCGTATCATAGTGCGTGGTTTCCCCTCGAATAACACAGCCCAGCGCCACATAACCGTCGAAGTTTGACATACGATCCGCGATGCCAATACAGGTCGGAATCTCAAGCGCACCAGGGACTTGCGCGATTTCATATGTGCCGCCAGCGGCTTCGATTTCGGCGATCGCGCCCGCAACCATATTGTCGGCAATATCTTTATAGTATGGCGAAACGACGATCAGAAGTTTCACCGGAGCCGCGAATTCCGCACGCGGCATAATATAGTGCTGTTCGTGCCCAGCCATTAACCGATCTCCGAAATTTTGCGGGTGCCCGTAATTTCTAGCCCATAGGCCTCAAGCCCCACAACTTTTGGAATCGGTGAGTTGGTAAGCAATTCCAAGCGCGACAGGCCCAACGACGAGAGAATCTGTGCGCCGACTCCATATTGACGCAAAGTCTGTGGTGACGCTTCTTCACTGGCGTGAAGTTTCATGTGAACGTCGCGCAAAAGCACCAAAACGCCGCGGCCTTCGTCGGCAATCATATTCATCGCATCGCTAAATTCAGCGGCGCGTCCCTTGCCGCCCACGCCGATCACATCCAGCATTGGATCAAGCGCGTGCATCCGTACAAGGACGGGTTCATCGGTGGAAATATCACCCTTCACAAGTGCGATATGTTCTGCCCCGTGTGCCTCGTCCGTGTAAATCCGCAACTCCCATTCGCCGCCAAACTCGGACTGAATCTTGCCCTGAGAATTGATTTTAACGAGGTTATCGTGACGACGACGATAGGCGATCAAATCGCTGATCGTACCGATTTTCAGCCCGTGGCGTTGCGCAAAGGAAACGAGGTCTGGAAGACGCGACATGGTGCCGTCATCGTTCATAATCTCACAGATAACGCCAGAGGGGTTGAGGCCAGCGAGGCGGCTGATATCGACGGCGGCTTCCGTATGCCCCGCACGCACTAACACGCCGCCCTTACGTGCGCGCAAAGGAAAGACGTGGCCCGGTGTGGCAATGTCGGTCGCACCCTTGGTGGAATCAACGGCCACAGCGACAGTCAAAGCGCGGTCATGCGCCGAGATCCCCGTGGTCACCCCTTCACGCGCCTCAATTGAGGTGGTGAAGGCCGTTTCGTGGCGCGAAGAATTGCTGCTGCTCATCATCGGCAGGCCGAGTTGATCAAGGCGCTCGCCTGTCAATGCGAGGCAAATCAATCCGCGCCCATGGGTCGCCATGAAATTAATCACATCCGGCGTCGCCATCTGGGCCGGAACAACCAAATCCCCTTCGTTTTCGCGATCCTCATGATCCACAAGAATAAACATCCGTCCATTACGGGCGTCTTCGAGAATCTCTTCAATCGTGGAAACGGCTTCAGAGTAGTGGTTTGAAGAATCTGTCATTTACAGTCCTGTGATTTGGGCAGCTAAGGAGGTGCACCTGATAAAATAATTCGGCGGGAAGGTCGCGCATCAGCACACGTTCATGTCGAAAATTCCTGAAGTCTAGCCACATAACGGGCCATGGTATCGATCTCAAGATTGACCATATCGCCAACTTTCGCGGCACCCCAAGTCGTTACATCCTTGGTATGTGGAATGATGTTCACGCCAAAAAAACAGCCATCAACATCATTCACAGTCAGGGAAGTGCCGTTCAACGTGACCGACCCTTTTTGGGCAATAAACTTGGCAAAGGCTTCGGGAGCGAGGAAGGTAAACCGCGTGCTGTCCCCCTCGTCTTTCATCGTGATGATTTCAGCCACGCTATCCACGTGTCCCGACACAATGTGCCCCCCGAGTTCATCGCCAATCTTAAGGGCGCGTTCAAGGTTTATACGGCGGCCAACATGCCAATCGTTCCCCTGCGTACCAATGTTGGTTTTGGCAATAGATTCCGCCGAGATTTCAACATCGAACCAATTTTCTGGGCTTTGGCCAAGGGCGATCACCGTCAAGCAAACACCATTGCAGGCAATCGACGCGCCAATATCAATTCCCGACACATCGTAAGATGTTCCAATACGGGCCCGCAGGTCGCCACGCTGTTCGGCTTCCAAAACCGTGCCAACATCCGTAATTATACCTGTAAACATCACGCATCCCTTCAAGAATTCTTATGTTTGGAGTAGCCGCTCAGGCCGGTCGGTGCAAGACCGACGCTGCGATGGTTTCAAGGAGATTTTCGCCACTTTAACGGTTTGGAATTGAATTTGCCATATTCCTGCCCCACGAACTTGGTATAAAAACTATGAAATCGGAATTTTTCGTCCTTTGAGCGGAGATTTCGCCGCCTCAAGACCAAAAGCGAGACAGAGAACTCAATGAGCCAACTCCCCCCAGAAAAGCGGCGTTTTTTGTTTCTGCAAGGACCACACGGGCCGTTTTTTCATCGTTTAGGCAAAATGATGCGCCTCGCGGGGGCCGAGGTCTGGCGCGTGGGTTTCAACCAAGGGGATCGGGCATTTTGGCGCCACGCCGAGAGTTATATCCCTTTTCAAGAACCCCAATCCGCGTGGCCCAGTTTTTTCCAAGACCTGCTCACCAGCAAAGGCATAACCGACATCGCCCTCTATGGCGACACACGCCCAATACATGCGCAGGCTATTGAAATAGCAAATAAAAATGGCATCACAATACATATTTTCGAGGAGGGTTACCTTCGCCCCTACTGGGTAACCTATGAGCGCGGTGGTGCGAATGGGCACTCCGCTTTGATGAAAATGGAGGTGGCCGATATGCAAGAAATATTAGCCCATTCCGTTTTAGACATTCCAGAAGCGCCCGCCCATTGGGGCGATATGCGGCAACATGTGCTGTACGGCGCGTTGTACCACTGGTTTGTGATGTTCAGAAACGGACCTTACAGCAATTTTCGTGCCCATCGGGCCCTACCTGTTTCAAGAGAATTTCAACTATACATCAAACGCCTCCTTCTCATGCCGCTTCACTGGGGAGAACGGGTTCTGGCGACGACGCGGATCAAATGGTCGGGCTTCCCCTACCATGTGGCGCTTCTTCAACTCGAACATGACAGCAGTTTTCAAATGCACAGTCCGTTCGAAAGCATGAGTGATTTTCTAAAAGTCGCCATCGAAGGCTTCGCCAAGGGCGCTCCCCAACACCACCATCTTGTTTTCAAAGCCCACCCACTGGAAAACGGCCAGCTCCCTCTTCGTAATAGTATTCACGCGTTAGCCAAAGAGAACGGGGTCGAGAACCGCGTCCACTATGTCAGGGGCGGCAAACTCGCCCAGCTTCTCGACAACGCGCGGTCGGCTGTGACCGTCAATTCGACGTCAGCACAACAAGTACTGTGGCGTGGCTTGCCGCTAAAAACCTTTGGTGTCGCCGTTTTTGACAAACCAGAGTTTGTCTCGACTCAACCACTTACAGAATTTTTCTCCGCACCGACACGTCCCGACAACGGCGCTTACAGAGACTACCGTCACTTCCTCCTAGAGACCTCACAAGTCGCTGGGGGGTTCTATTCCGCGCGGGGGCGCCGCCAATTATTACGCCAAGTTGTTGACATGATGTTATCCCCCCTAGATCCCTACGAGGCCTTAAAAACGGGGAAAGCGGCTCCAAGGCAACAGTTGCGACTCGTTAAATAAGTGCGTCTAGCTTTTTCCTCAGATTTCCGTAACTTGGCTTAAAAAAGACTGAGGCAGTTATAATAATCGAGGAGCTCCAGCAGTGAGCATTCTGGCTTCCCAAGGTGTCCGTTCGGTCGCCCTACTTGCGCTTGTAACAGCGCTTGCATCCTGTACGCTTCCGCGTTCCGGCCCAAATAAAAACGAAATCTATTCGGGATCAGTCCTAAAACAGGGGGACGCATTCGTTGTAACCGTTAACGATCGTGTGACGCGGGCGACATCTGTTACGCCAGCCCTCGGGTTTTCGGCAGCGTTTAAAAATGCTGGCCTTTTAGGGTCCGATACCATTCGTTCCGGAGACGTTTTAGGCGTGTCAGTTTGGGAGAACACTGATGTCCCCATTTTGGGCGCGCCACAAGTCGCAACTATTTTGGAAGAAATCCAAGTTGACGGACAAGGATTTATTTTCGTTCCTTATGCAGGACGCATTAAAGCTGATGGCAATACGCCCGAGCAATTGCGCAATATTATCACGCGCAAGCTTGATCAGCAAACTCCCGACCCCCAAGTTTCCGTGCGTCGTCTTGCCGGCGACGGGTCTACGGTTTCGATTGTTGGCGGGGTTGGAGCACAAGGGGTTTACCCCATTGAGCGCCCCACACGCACACTTTCCGCCATGCTCGCGCGCGCATCCGGTGTGACGATTGAACCAGAGATCGCCCAAATAACAGTAACGCGAAACGGTTTGAAAGACAGAATCTGGCTCCAAGACCTCTATGAAAACCCCGAAATGGATATTGCGCTACGCGGAGGAGATAAAATCCTCGTTGAAAAGGACAATCGTGCGTTTACTGCCCTTGGTGCTATGGGGACGCAAAGTCGCGTCACCTTTGAATCCCAAACGGTTTCAGCAATCGAAGCCCTCGCACTTGTCGGCGGCCTCAATTCCAACCTTGCCGATCCAAAAGGCATTTTCATATTCCGCAACGAACCCCAAGAAATTTCTAATGTGGTGCTTGGGCGGAATGATCTACAAGGCGATCAACGGTTTATCTATGTCATTGATTTGACTGCACCCAACGGAATGTTCCAAGCGCGTGATTTCGCAATCCGCGAAAACGATACCGTCTATGTCACCGAAGCGCCTTATGTGCGCCTGCAGAAAACACTTGGTGCCATTATCGGTCCGGTTGCTGACCTCGCGGTCCTTGATGGCGCGTTCTAAAAAGGGTCGACATGTACGATGAAGAAACCAGCAAAGTTGCCGCGGCCCCCCCGCGGCAACTTTTTGTTTTTAACGGCGGATTTCTTACCCAACCAAGATTGCGACGCATCCTTGCGCTGTCTGGCTATGACGTAAAAATCGGAAAACCCACAGCTGAAGACCTCGTAGGCGTCTGGGGACAAAGCCCGACGTCGGGGCGCGGCGAAATCGTTTCTGCACACACCGACGCCAAAATAGTAAGAGTTGAAGACGCGTTTTTGCGCTCCGTTCTTCCTGGACGTTTAGCAGGTGATCCACCCCTTGGCCTCTGCATCGACCGATCCGGCGTGCATTTTGATCCTTCCACCCCGTCCGACTTGGAAAAAATCCTTGCCCATTCGCCCTTAGACGACACATCCATTCTAAACCGTGCTCGCAACGCGATTGATCGCATAAACGCGCTGAAACTCTCGAAATATAATGGCTTCGCGCTTGATACCTCGCCCCCCGCTCCTGGATATGTCTTGGTCATTGACCAAACCCGCGATGACGCCGCTGTCACCGCAAGCGGGGCCGATTGGACTCGCTTCAAAGAAATGTTGGTTTTTGCACAAACGGAGCACCCGTCCGCAAAAGTCCTGATAAAAACCCATCCAGAAACGACTGGCGGGGCACGGCTGGGCTACTTTTCCGACAAAGACGAGAGCGCACGCGTGTCCCTTTATACAAACGATATCGCACCGCAAACCCTCTTTGAAGGGGCCATCGCTGTCTACACGGTTTCATCTCAAATGGGGTTTGAAGCCATTTTTGCAGGGCACAAACCACGCGTTTTTGGCCAACCCTTTTACGCTGGCTGGGGCCTAACAGACGACGAATATCCAGTGCCACGTCGCGAACGAAAGCTAAGTCGCCCACAGCTTTTTGCGGCGGCCATGATCCTCTACCCAAAATGGTATGATCCCTATAACGACCGCCTCTGCCAACTCGAAGACGTCATAGAAACCCTTGCGATTCAGGCCTGCGCATGGCGTGAGGACAAGGCGGGATATGTTGCTGTAGGCATGCGCCTTTGGAAACGTCCCGCACTTCAACGCGCCTTTGGGAGAGGCAAACCCCTTGAGTTTGTGAGCCCGGAGGCCAAGGCAATTCAACGCGCCTCCGCCCTCAACGCACCCCTGCTTGTTTGGGCAACCCGCGCGAACCCTGCACTTTTAACGGCTGCAAACACCCAACAGGTTCCCGTGGTCCGCGCGGAGGACGGGTTCCTTCGATCACGCGGTTTAGGCGCGGCTTTGGTGCCCGCAATGTCGCTTATTCTTGATGATTTGGGCGTCTACTATGATCCTCGATCTGAATCCAGATTGGAGCAGTATATCACCGCGTCATCGCACCTTTCGGGCGCAAGCCTTGAGCGGGCCCAAAACCTTTTAACAGGAATCCTTCAAGCGGGGTTGAGCAAATACAACCTCTCGGGCGCGCCCCTTCCCGACCTTCCAAAAGGGCACCGGATTCTCGTTGTCGGGCAGGTTGAGGACGACGCCTCAATTCAGTTCGGCTGTCAAAGCACCGCAACGAATCTCGACCTGCTTAAAGAAACCCGCGATCGAAATCCCACGGCCGTACTTCTCTACAAACCCCACCCCGACGTTGAAGCGGGGCTGCGTAAGGGCGCGCTTTTGCCAGAAAAGGCGCTGGAATTTTGCGATGTGATCCTCGCAAAAACGGACCCAACGTCGCTTTTCCCCCATATTCAAGAGGTCTGGACCATGACGTCCCTCCTTGGCTTTGAGGCCTTGTTGCGCAACGTCCCTGTAACCTGTCTTGGCACCCCATTCTATGCAGGCTGGGGTCTCACAAACGATTTGGGCGAGGTCCCTTCACGCCGTTCGGCGCGCCCAACACTTTTAGGCCTCACCCATGCGTGCCTCATCGACGCACCACGATATTTTGATCCCGTCACCGCCCTACCCTGCCCACCAGAAATCATCCTGCAACGCCTCAAAAGCGTGGGTTCTGCTGCTTCTAGACGAGGTGCAAGCCTGAGATTTGTGTCAAAGGTACAAGGAATATTTGCAAGCTTCGCCCCGTTGTGGCGTCGCTAGAGCACGCGCCAATGATGCAGAACATCATCGCCAATTGCGCGGGCTTCAATGAGTTTAAACCGTTGAGCTTTTGACAGCTTGTTAAGTTGCATCGGGGCAATCCCCGCGAGCCCGTCACCGCCGATCACCACACCCGCAGTATAGGTCATCAGATCATCAACGAGCCCCGCATTCAACATTGACGCCGCCAAATGCCCGCCGCCTTCGCAATACACCCGTGTCAAACCTTCGTTGGCCAAAGTCGACATCATCGCGCGCGCCGAGAGTTTTCGATCTACGCCCAACTCCACTTCAACAAGCTTCGCACCAATGCCGATCCAAGCGTCCTTCAGGAAGTTCGACGCACCGGATTGATGGCAAATCCAAAGCGGAATCTCTCCAGCTGTCGCGGCCAGCTTCCCGCCCAGCGGAATATCGAGCAGCGCCGATGCCACCACTCGAATGGGTTGGCGCACGACTCCCAAATCACGCACGTTGAGCATGGGATCGTCCGAACGCGCCGTGCCGCCCCCCACAAGCACCGCATCATGACAGGCACGCATCGCATGCACATGGTGCCGCGCAGCAGCCCCCGTAATCCACTTACTCTCGCCCGTTTGAGTCGCAATGCGTCCATCAATACTTGTGGCTAATTTCAGGGTCACAAACGGCAGACCCTGCTCCTTGGCCTTGAAAAAACCGGAGTGAGTTTCGCGCGCCTGGGTTTCCAAAACACCCGTGGTAACCGAAATTCCAGCGGCCTCAAGAAGCGCCTTCGCGCGCCCCGCAACCCGCGGATCCACGTCTTCAATCGCATAGACCACACGCGCAATACCCGCCGTGATGAGAGCGTGTGTGCATGGCCCCGACTTTCCTGTATGCGTGCAGGGCTCTAAGGTCACATAAGCCGTTGCACCTCGCGCATGTACCCCCGCTTGCTCCAAAGCGACCACTTCGGCGTGCGGACGGCCCCCATTGGCCGTAACGCCTTCGGCAATTATTTGATCGGAATGAACAACAACACAGCCCACAGACGGGTTTGGCCATACCTGCCCCAAACCCTGCGCGCCCAGAATAAGGGCGCGACGCATAAACCGTTCGTCTTGAAGCCTAGATTGCACGGGCGCCCCTAAGCTCAGCCGTCATGGTCAGTCTTCCGAGGGGGCTGGAGGACGCAACTCGCTCACAAACTTATCGAAATCATCAGCGGCTTGGAAGTTTTTGTACACACTGGCAAACCTCACATAGGCAACCGTATCAATGCGCGCCAAGGCTTCCATAACGATCTCGCCAATCGTTCCCGACTGAATATCCGTTTCGCCCATGCTTTCAAGACGCCGCACGATCCCCGAGATCATTTGATCCATCCGTTCACGCTCAATCGGGCGCTTCTGTAGAGAAATTCGCACCGAGCGCTCAAGCTTGTCACGGTCAAATTCCTCGCGTCGACCGTTGGACTTAATAACAACCAGATCGCGCAACTGCACCCGTTCATAGGTGGTAAATCGACCACCACAGGCAGGGCAAAAGCGACGTCGCCTAATGGCTACGTGGTCCTCAGCGGGCCGAGAATCTTTGACTTGTGTATCAACGTTTCCGCAAAATGGGCAGCGCATCGCCACTCCCTTGGGTTTAATGAGAAGTTATACACAGGCACTATAGGACAGCCGCGAGCCCTTGGGTAGAGAAGAATTTCAGACACAAGATAGACACACAAACTGTTGCGATTTGGATTCACGCATCCACAAAAAAAGGCGCGCTCCAAACCTGGAACGCGCCTAAAAACCTTGAAGTTAGGCGCCTTAGCGGAGACGACGGTTAAAGTTGGCGGCGCACTGTAGGCGGCCATGCGCTGCAGACCAGTTTTCTCCGACCCGCGTGACAGTCATGGTTAAGCCATTTGATTGCGCCGCAGCAATTTGTTGAAGCTCTGCATCAGGAGAGACTGTGAAGGCGGCCGTTTTCGAATTTTTAGACAGATGCCCATCACCGATAGGGGCGGCAAGGTAAATACGTGCCCCGGTCGCAACACCAAGACTTTGAACCGCATATTCGCCTGCGGCACACCAGTAGTCAGAGCCACCGCGGCTCGCGCGTTGCTGAACTTCAAAACGGCCAGCAACCGCAGGGTCACCATAAACAACCATATTGTTGCTTGCCGTAAAGATATGTGCGCCCGCACGGGTTGGTGTTGAAGCGGACACACCAACTCCACTTGAGCTACCGGAAACACTTGTGTTACAGGCGCTAAGCGCAACAAGAGAAAAAACGGTGGCGGCTTTTAAAAAGGTCATGAGCCAAAATCCTACTACTGGTGATTTGAAATATCACAGTGATAATAAATAATTCGGCCGGAAAGGTCTACACTTTCTATTTCACATTTACGCGTCGAACACGCGCTCTACATTCATACAAATGCAGCCACTCTTCCCCCACGCCCCTACGACAGATGCGCAACTATGTTGCGTACCTGTGGAGCGGTCCGATGTTCGAAAAGGTAAATTCCTTGCCAAGTTCCAAGCCGCAATTGGCCGTTCATGACAGGAATAGACAAGTTCACCGGTAGCATTGCCGCCTTAATATGCGCTGGCATATCGTCTGGTCCCTCGTATGTATGTGTCAAATAGGCCATCCTTGGGTCCGTCGTCGGCGGCACAAGGCGGTGAAAAAAGTTCTGAAATCAGTCTGGACTTCGGGATCTGCGTTCTCCTGTATCAGGAGCGAACAAGACGTATGTTGGATAAAAAGCGTGAGCAATCCATCTCCGGACACCCAATCCGCAACGTCGCGGGTGAACTCGTAAAGACCTTGGCCTGTGGTGGCTTTTGAAAAGGTTGTCTGCATGGCGACTTATTGCATCCCATTGAAGAAGGCCAAAGCAATCGAAGTTACCGCCACCTTCCCTTGTGGACTAAGCGCGATTGCATACAAGGCGAAGTTCCAGAAAAATATCCGTTGTAAAGAAGTTCGGAACGGCTCTTTCGTTGTTTTATGTCGGAAGGCCTTTTGGCCGATTTTCGCGCCAAGCGCACCCCCAAGAATGGCTGTAAGCAAGAGAGTGCTTTCCGAAATCCGCCATCGTTGCCTGATCGCGCAGTATTTATCCCAACCGAACTGCAGGTACGAAAGGATACAAAGCCCACCAAAAAAACACAAAATCCAGAAGTTAATATTATGGGCTGAGATAATTTGATCTAGGAAAGTGGGGTCTGAAAGAGACTGCTGACTTTCTGGAACGGAAATAAACTTCATCGTGATTGGCATGTAGTTAGGGATGATAGAAAAAAGGCGCCCCGAAGGGCGCCCAATTTATTGATCCAAAAAGCTGCGTAATTTGCGGCTGCGGCTTGGATGTTTGAGCTTGCGAAGAGCCTTCGCTTCGATTTGACGAATGCGCTCCCGTGTTACCGAGAACTGCTGCCCGACTTCTTCGAGTGTGTGGTCGGTGTTCATACCGATGCCAAAACGCATTCGCAAAACGCGCTCTTCCCGCGGGGTAAGTGACGCCAAAACACGTGTGGTGGTTTCTTTGAGGTTCTCTTGGATCGCAGAATCCAACGGAAGGACTGCGTTTTTATCCTCAATGAAATCGCCGAGTTGACTGTCTTCTTCGTCCCCAATGGGCGTTTCCAGCGAAATCGGCTCTTTCGCGATCTTCATCACTTTGCGCACTTTCTCAAGCGGCATTTGAAGCTTCGCGGCCAATTCCTCAGGCGTTGGTTCTCGGCCAATTTCGTGCAACATCTGGCGACCCGTGCGAACCAGCTTGTTGATGGTCTCAATCATGTGAACTGGGATACGGATCGTGCGGGCTTGGTCGGCAATCGAGCGTGTGATCGCCTGACGAATCCACCACGTGGCATAGGTCGAGAATTTATACCCCCGACGATACTCAAATTTGTCCACGGCCTTCATCAGGCCGATATTGCCTTCCTGAATGAGGTCAAGGAACTGAAGGCCGCGATTAGTGTATTTTTTGGCGATAGAAATAACGAGCCGAAGGTTGGCCTCGACCATTTCCTTCTTGGCCTGACGCGCTTCTTTTTCGCCCTTTTGAACTTGCTGAACAATGCGGCGGAATTCGGAAATATCAAGGCCCACATATTGGCCAACTTGTGCCATCTCGGAACGAAGTTCAGCGACTTTATCACTGGAGCGTTCGACAAAGCTCTGCCAACCGCGACCGGCTTTTTCGGCCATTTCGTCCAACCAAGATGGATCAAGTTCGCGCCCACGATAGGCGTCAACGAATTCACGGCGGTTAATGCGAGCTTGGTCGGCGAGCTTAACAAGCGAACTGTCGATCGACATAATGCGACGGTTGATTCCATAAAGCTGATCGATCAATGCGTCGATACGGTTGTTATGAAGGTGAAGTTCGTTCACCAACACTACAATTTCGGACCGTAGCTTTTGATAGGCGCCTTCAGATTTAGATGAGAAACTCTCGTCTTCATTCAACGTCGCCGAAATCCGAATATCCTGCATTGCGGAAAGTTTTTCATAGTCGCGCGCGATCAAGTCCAGTGTTTCTAGAACGCGGGGCTTAAGCGCGGCTTCCATCGCAGCAAGCGACATGTTGACTTGTTCGTCCTCATCGTCGTCATCATCCGAAGCAATAGGGTTTCCGTCTGCGTCCAGCTCTTCGGCCTCGTCCTTTTTCTCAGGTCCCGCAGCAGGCGCAGCCCCCGATCCTGGAACAACGGGCACAACTTCGCCGCCGTCCTCTTCCAGCGTATTGCCGAACGTCGTCTCAAGGTCGATGACGTCACGCAGCAGAATGTCTTCGCTCAAAAGCTCGTCGCGCCAGATCGTAATAGCTTGGAAGGTCAACGGACTCTCACAGAGCCCCGCAATCATCGTGTTGCGACCCGCTTCAATACGCTTAGCAATCGCGATCTCGCCTTCGCGGGACAGAAGCTCAACAGAGCCCATTTCGCGCAGGTACATCCGAACGGGATCATCGGTGCGATCCAAGACTTCGGTTGTTGTCGTGGAAAGAGTAACTTCCCGATTGCCCGTCGCCTCGACAACGGCCGTCGCGCCTTTTTCTTCTTCTTCCGACTCTTCGTCTTCGATAATGTTGATGCCCATTTCTGAGAGCATCGACATCACGTCTTCGATTTGGTCAGTAGAAACTTGATCTGGCGGCATGACTTGATTGAGTTGATCGTATGTAATGTAGCCGCGCTCCCGCGCGTCAGCGATCATCTTCTTCACAGCAGCTTGGCTGGTATCCAGGCCCGAATCTGCATCTTGATCGTCTCTTTTACGGTCGTCTAAATCTTTGGCGGCCATTCATAGCTCCTACAAAATCGGCGGGTAGCGAATCGGTTCTTCGCCCCGAATCAACAACGCGAATCATTGATTCGCAACCCGTTTAACCTGTTTTCTTTACTTGTTCCTCACCAAACGCGTTTTAGGTCGTGTCTTTTTGACCAAAATGCCCAGTTGCGGCTAAAATATCGTCTAAAGCGGACCGTTCACTGCGTACCATTTGGGCACCGTTCTCTCCGACATCATATTCAGCGGAATCCTCCCCCTCGCACCTTTCAGCGCGGTTTCTGTTTTCTGCCGCTTGCCCTAAACGCCAAGTGACCCCCTCATCCACAAGGCCATCCATATCCCGCATTGCGTCAGAGACTTCCCTCTTGGCGCCGCGCCGCGCTGTCAATTTGGCCAATTCCTCTGCAACGCAGAGACTCGCAAGGTCAGTTTTTTCCGGCGTACGAATACCCGGTGCAAGCTGCACATGGCGTGGACGCAACAGGTTTTCAAGTGCTTCTGGCCCCACCGATTGAAAAACAGCCTCCTCTGCGTCGCTCTGAGGCGAAATTCGTAGTAAAACATCTCGAATAAGGTTCATTTCCGGGGTCGCAAACTCATAGCGCTCCAACTGACTTTCAAAACGCTCAATCAACGTAGGATTACGCATCAGGGTCGCAAGAATTACACATTCGCGCAAAACATCCGCAACGCTATCTGTCCCCATCGCGAGCAGCGACGTCTTGGTCACCGGTTGAAACATGGGGCCCTGTGGCTTCCATTTCCCAAAGCCGCCTTTTTTGCGTTCAAACGTTTGTTTTTGAAAATTACCTCCGCGATTTTCCTGCGGCGTTGTTCCAAAAAGCTCCCAGCGCATCCGCTTGAGATCTTCGCCATAATGGCCACGCACAGAGGGATCACGGATTTTTTTGATCGCCTCCCTCAGGCTTTTATCCAAACTTGCCTTGCGCTCGGGACTGTCAAACTTTTTACCCTCAGTTTCGCGCCGCCACAGGAGCTGTACCATCGGAATGGCACCGTCCAAAAGCCCTTGCATCGCTCCGTTCCCTTTGGATTTCAGAACGTCATCTGGATCTAACCCGTCGGGCATAATCGCAAATCGCAGGCTTTGCCCAGCTTCCAACAATGGGAGCGCCAAATCGATAACACGCATGGCTGCGTTCAGCCCCGCCTTATCTCCATCCAGCGCGATAATTGGCTCGGGGGCAATTCGCCACATCAAGCGCAACTGGTCCTCAGTAACGGCCG
Organism: Falsihalocynthiibacter sp. BN13B15; assembly: GCF_041205415.1. Lineage (NCBI taxonomy): Bacteria > Pseudomonadati > Pseudomonadota > Alphaproteobacteria > Rhodobacterales > Roseobacteraceae > Falsihalocynthiibacter > Falsihalocynthiibacter sp. BN13B15. The sequence goes on along the minus strand of NZ_JBGFCE010000008.1, from coordinate 77,393 downwards.
TACCCAGTGGCGCAACACAGGCGTCAAAATCAGCCTCAGCCAAGGCGATTACGTCCATATACCCTTCAGCCACGATCAATGGTTTGCCTTTTCCGGCAGCTTCCCGCGCAGGGCCATGGTTGAAGAGACAGCGTCCCTTATCAAACAGTAATGTTTCTGGCGAATTCAGATACTTGGCGCGCGCATTTGGATCGAGAGACCGTCCGCCCAGCGCAATTGCGCGGCCACGTGCGTCCCGTATTGGAAAAATAATCCGCCCACGAAAACGATCATAGGGCGCGCCGCCATCGTCTGGAACAGCGCAAAGCCCTGCGTCGACAATCAAGTTCTGCGCGACACCTTTGCCGGTAAGATAGCTAAACAAAGCCTGCCGTGAATCGGGTGAAAAACCAATTTCCCACCGATCAAGTGCGGCTTCACGCAACCCACGTTTCTCAAGGTATGACCGTGCGTTTTGGCCCGCGTTTGTTTTGAGCTGGAGGCGAAAAAACTGAACGGCCTGTTCCATCACTTCGATCAGTTCGGCACGATAATCCTGTTTTTCCTGCGCTTTGGGGTCACGCGCGGGCATGGGCATACCGCTTTCACGCGCCAGTATTTCCACTGCCTCCATGAAATCAACATTCTCGGTTTCGCGTATGAAACTTATGGCGTCGCCTTTGGCCTGACACCCGAAACAATAATAGAACCCTTTTCGGTCATCGACATGAAAGGACGCTGATTTTTCTTGGTGAAAGGGGCACGGTGCCCACATGTCGCCTTTGCCTTGGTTGGATTTACGACTGTCCCACATCACTTTTCTGCCCACCACTTGTGAAAGCGATGTGCGTGTGCGCAACTCGTTAAGGAATCCAGTGGGTAAACTCATAGCAGCCAGTATCCCTATCCTGATTGGGAGAGTCTAGCGCCTGATGCGTTTTTCGGTGCTTAAAACGCACCTATTTTAGGGGATCTCCCCCCAAGACCATTCTGGGTTTGGGGGGAAGAAATGGTTAAAGGCCTTTCGCCTGATAACTTGCAGCAACCTTTCCAATGGATACTAAATAGGCAGCCGTTCTCAGATCAGTCACGTCTTCTCTACCGTGCCAGACTTCGCGCATCGATTGATAGGCAGTGCGCATTGTGTCGTCTAGGCCCGATCTCACAAGCTCTAATTCGTCGGCGCCCTTAAGGTATTTCGTCTTGAAATCAGGGGACAGAGTCCACCCGAGTTCTTTGTCTGCGGAAAGCCGCTCGAGTTCATCCACAACCAATTGGTGCCGCCCCTCTTCCTGACGGCGCTGCATGCGGCCAAATCGAATATGGCTCAAGTTCTTCACCCATTCAAAATAGGAAACCGTTACGCCGCCGGCATTGGCATACATATCCGGAATGATTACGCAGCCCATTTCGCGAAGAATTTTGTCGGCACCCGCAGTCACGGGCCCGTTGGCCGCTTCGATAATAAGTGGAGCTTTGATGTTTTTGGCGTTTTTAAGGTTGATAACGCCCTCAAGCGCCGCAGGAATTAGAATATCGCAGTCATGCTCGAGCAGCTTTGCGCCCTGCGCAATATACTTCGCTTCTGGATATCCAGTAACACCCCCATGCGTAACGATCCAATGCCGTACGGCCTCAACATCTAAGCCATCTTCATCCAATAGCGCGCCATCGTGCTCGACTATGCCAATGATTTTGGAACCGTCTTCTTCGGAAAGAAATTTGGCTGCATGGTATCCAACATTTCCAAGTCCCTGCACAATTACGCGCTTGCCATCCAATTTACCCGACAAGCCCGCCGCTGCTTTATCTTCTTCGTGGCGGAAAAACTCCTTCAAAGCGTATTGAACCCCTCGACCGGTTGCCTCAACGCGCCCCGCAATACCACCTGCATTCAAAGGCTTGCCCGTAACACAAGCCCGCGCATTGATATCGGTTGTATTCATGCGTGCATATTGGTCGGCAATCCAAGCCATTTCCCGCTCGCCCGTCCCCATATCCGGAGCGGGGACGTTTTGGCTTGGGTGAATAAGGTCGCGTTTAATCAATTCGTACGCAAATCTACGTGTTATAAGCTCAAGTTCATGGGTGTCATATTCACGTGGGTCAATGCACAGACCGCCTTTTGAGCCACCAAAAGGCGCTTCGACCAACGCGCATTTATATGTCATCAAGGCTGCAAGGGCTTCGACTTCATCCTGCGAGACGCCCATGGAGTAGCGAATACCCCCCTTAACGGGCTCCATATGCTCCGAGTGAACCGACCTATAGCCTGTGAATGTTTGAATTTGCCCCCGCAAGCGCACGCCAAATCTCACAGTGTAGGTCGCGTTACAGACGCGAATTTTTTCCTCCAAGCCCGGCGACAAATCCATCAAAGCAACCGCCCTGTTGAACATAAGGTCAACGGATTCCCGAAAACTCGTTTCTTGCATTTCAGTCATAGATAGCCCTCCCAAAACGCGACAATGCGAATCACCGTGCGTATATAGTTACCGCCAGACTAGGTATTAATGATAAACATGCCACTTCTGTTAACGGTAACACCGAAAGAAATTTAAACCGAACAGGACGAAGGCCGTACACAACTGTGGCATCGCGCAGTTCGCGCCCAAATTCAACAATTTTAACCCTCTCATTAGATTGTCGCCGAACCGTCGACAGTAACGGCTAATTTTTCGTTAAATATCTCCATTTTCTCATAAAAATTGCCTTTCCGTCCTATCTGCGCCCTAATTCCGCCACAAGTCTCAATCATAAAACCCGTTGGCGCACTTTGCGTGTCGTGTAAGGGAGTCTGTGTTTTTGGACTCCGGAAAAGGCAAATGATATGTTTGAAAATTGGAAAAATTCTGTGGCTAACGTCAGCCCAACGTTTACCCCAACCCGCTTTGGGAAATCGTTTGGCGCGCGCTTGCGGGGATTGAAATCCTTTGGCCGGAATGAAGACGGGTCGCTGATCGTATTTTCACTTTTCATTTTCCTCGTCATGCTGATGGTCGGTGGTATCGCCGTTGATGTCATCTATCTTGAGACGCAACGTACACGCATGCAATACACCCTCGATCGCGCAATCCTCGCCGCTGCGAGCCTAGACCAGTCACTCGATCCAGAATTCGTTGTCCGCGATTATTTTGAGAAATCCGGTTTAACCGGTTTCGACATTCAGATTGAACATAAGACCATCGAGTCCGCAGGGTTGAGGAACTATCGTTGGGTAAAAGCATCGACTTCCCTCGAAATTGATACCTCCTTTATGCGCCTCGCAGGTGTAGATCATTTGTCGTCGCCTGCCTTCGGTTCTGCCGAAGAAGGCATTACCGATGTTGAAATTTCGCTTGTCGTCGACGTGTCCGGGTCCATGCGGTACACTTCAGAGTCTGGCAATTCAAAACTCTACGAGCTTCAAAAAGCCGCCAAAGAATTCGGATACGCAATGCTCTGCAATCCAAGCGATCCAAACCGCGAGCAGGAATGTACCGTCGAAGACGGGCGCGTTTCCCTATCGATCGTTCCTTACGCAGCACAAGTCGACGTGGGCGCCGATCTATCCGAACAATATGGCGTATTCTCGGACCATACGTTTTCGCGTTGCGTTGATTTCAGCTCCGATGATTTCAAGTCGACGAGCATCAGCATGTCAGGTGATTTGTTACAATCTGCGCATTTTGACTACTGGAATAACTCCTCCAGATCGCCGAGCTATTTTTACTGTGATACAACGGGATCGGGGCGAGATATTCAACCGATGCTGAGCGACTATTCCGACGTAGATACGTTTATCAATAGCCTTTACGCAGACAAGTCCACCTCCATCGACCAAGGGATGAAATGGGGTGTCGGGCTTCTCGATCCTGTGGCGCAACCTGCGATTCAAGCGATAACCGAAAAAGACAACCCAAATATCGATCCTGTCTACTCAGAGCGCCCCTTACCGTTTGGTGATGGAATTAACGTACGGGATTCCTCAAAAGTGATCGTTCTGATGACGGATGGTAAACACGAGGGTCGTCCGCTTATGAATTTACTCAAACGTCGTGGCGCCACGCCTGTTTATCAGGAATTGGTTTCAGGCGAAGACAACCTCTTTATCTATTACGAAGAGCGCGACGAGTTTAAGGAATTAAGCACAGGCGACTGGGTCAGCTCCCCCGGCACCTATGAAGTCACCGGCGAAGAGGAAGAGTGCACTTGGTATCAGAACCGTAGAGGCCGGTGGTATCAGCGATGCGTGATGGTTCCCACCTATTCATACGTCGAAGTCGACATGGACGACGAGAACTCCATAAAACAGGTCACGTGGCCCGAACTGTTCGCCATGAAAACTGAGTCGTGGATTAAGCAATACAGCCCCCTGTATGACTCCCAGACCTCAAGGTTGAATACAGGGATCACTCCTACAATGCAGGACGCGAACCTTTTTGAATCCTGCGACGCCGCAAAAAAGAAAAAGATCCTAATATTCACAATCGGTTTCGAAGTTGAAAATGCCTATCTTGATGTCATGCGCGACTGTGCAAGCACCGAGAACCACTTCTTTGATGTGGACGGGACAAATATTTCTGCGGCATTCGCAGCGATCGCCAGCCAAATCAATCGTCTAAGGCTCACTCAATGATATCGCCCCTCTCCCTCCCCAAGCGGCTTTTGCGTAAATTTGCGCAGAGCGAAGCGGGATCGGCGACCATCGAGTTCGTGATCCTCTTCCCGTTTCTCATAAGCTTTTTGCTTGGATCGGTAGAGATCGGGGTTCTAAAAGTTCGTCACGTCATGCTTGAACGCGCGGTGGATCTTTCGGTCCGCGATTTGCGCCTTGGAACTTGGAACCCGCCAACACACGACGAACTCAAAGAAAAAATCTGCAAACTCGCAGGCATTATTCCAGATTGCATCGACGTGATCTTGATTGAGTTGCGCCCCGTTTCCACAGAGACTTGGGCCCCGCTAGGAACGGCAACCAAATGCCTCGACCGTGGTTCCGAAATCAAGCCGGTCACAGCCTTTAACGGCGGCACTCAAAACGAAATGATGCTGGTTCGTGCATGTGTCATTGTGGACCCGTTTTTCAAATCCTCAGAATTCGCGCTAGATCTTCCAAAACACGACTCAGATGGGGGATATGCTTTGATTTCCGTTTCAGCCTTTGTAAACGAGCCAAATTGATATGAAACACATCTTCAAATCCAAAGAGACGCGCCAAACGCACATTCCATTGCTGCGCCGTTTCATGGTGGGCAATGAAGGCAGCATGACGGTCGAGGCAATCATCATGTTCCCGCTTCTGTGCTGGGCCTATGTGGCGACCTTCGCGTTTTTTGATGCCTTCCAAGCGCGGAGCACAAACCTCAAAGCGACTTTTACCGTCGCCGACATGCTCAGCCGACAAAAGGAAGTTGTGGATGCGCCCTATGTGAATGGCTTGTTGGACATGTTTGAATTCCTGTCCAACTCAGCAGATGACAACACTTGGATGCGCGTCACTTCTGTCGTTTGTACCGAAGAATGTGACAATGACGCGCGCGTTTTGGTCAAGGACTGGTCCTTTGCAACCGGAAACAACTACACCCTCACGGATGTAGATGTCGCAACTTATGGGGACCGCGTTCCCGTTATGCCCGTGCATGATCGTGTGTTGATGATTGAAACCTTTATGAATTATCAACCCGTATTTAACGTTGGCATTCCCCTCTTGGAAATGTCCGAACTTGCCGTCACACGTTCGCGCTTTGCGTCAAAGCTGTGCTGGGAAACGTGCCTTGAATAGCCTTTAAGGCTCTATATTCTCGTCTAGGCCGTGCGTCCGTTGATGCACCATCATCGCGAGAATTTCGGCCATGCTTTTCGTTTGCGACGCTTGAATAACCCCGCCAACCCCTACACGCCGTCCCAAACGCCACCAAATGCCGGGGGACCAAGCGCGCGCCTGCTTCTTGTGCATAAGAACGGTAAAGCCATTGGACGGTTTAAAAGCAAACACGCCACGGTCGATTGACTTCACATTATCCACATCAACGATTTTAATACCGTCCGACGTAACCAGTCCTTCGGCCGTCAAGAATATCGATTGAAGCGTCGCTTTGCGCATCCGTTCCCCAAGATACATAATGAGCAGACCGAACAGGATCAAAAACACCTGCCAAAGGAGCTCTGCTGGGGGCTTCACGAATGAAATATAGAGCAGCAACCCACCCAACATATAAAGAACTGCGAGCCCCATCAAACGTCGTGGCGCCGAGGGCTTTGCTTCTGCAAAAGGAACGTCGGGCGCGTTCTGTGGCTCGTTTTCCGCCGCTACGACTTCTGGTTCATGCGTCTCTTGTGTCATTGTGACCTCCCTAAATGCAGGCGTCGGTGTACCTTGCTTGTCGGCGAAATGATAGCGCGGATACTGGGTAGGGTTTTGAAGCGCGCATTAATGCACAGACGCTGTGCTGAATGTGCTATTTTGCAAAGGCATTGGAGCGACTATCTTCGTATCACACAGTTTGAAAGGACAAGAAAATGTCAATTCGCCCTATTTTGGATACATCCCTCGCCAAGCCAACCATTGAAGGCGCTGGCGTTAAATTGCACCGCGCCTTTGGGTTTGAAAACCCCGATGTGTTGGACCCGTTCCTGTTGTTCGACGATTTTCGCAACGAGAAACCAGAGGATTTTGCCGCAGGCTTCCCGTGGCATCCCCATCGTGGCATCGAAACCATAACCTATGTGTTGTCAGGCTCCGTCGAACACGGTGATAGCCTTGGAAATGTGGGCACTTTGGGCGCAGGCGACGTGCAGTGGATGACCGCTGGCTCTGGGATTATGCACCAAGAGATGCCAAGCGGGAACGCCGCCGGCCAAATGCATGGCTTCCAACTTTGGGCCAACCTTCCGGGTGATCTCAAGATGACCACACCGCGGTATCAAGATGTCACAGGCAACGATATTCCCGAAATCATTGATGACGATGGTACACGCGTGAAAGTTATCACGGGGAATTTCTGGGGGAAAAGCGGCCCTGTTGATGGCGTCGCCGCCGATCCGCAATACCTTGATATTTACGTGCCTGCAGGGCTAAAAAAGAGCTTCAAAATCGACACATATCGTCGGGCTTTTGCCTATATTTTCGACGGGTCGGGCCGTTTCGCCGATGCTTCAAAACCGACGGGTGTTCTCCTCGAGAAAGAAGTGCGCGGCGAAGAGGTCAATATTCGCGATATGTCGGGCAACCGGACTTTGGTTCGATTTGGCTCCGGCGATGAAGTAACCGTTCAAGCGGGTGAAAAAGGCATCCGGTTTTTGCTCATCTCAGGTGCGCCGATCCAAGAACCCGTTGCTTGGCACGGACCGATTGTGATGAACACACGGGCAGAGCTTCAACAGGCTTTCGCAGACTTGCGCAACGGAACCTTCATCAAACCTGCGCATTAAATCAAAGCTTTACGCGCCGACGGCCTTCAGCGCCATCTGCGCGTAAACATCTTCGACCTCAGCGCGCGACATGCGCCCGCCCTCGCGATACCACGTGTTCACCCCCGTGAGCATGGCAATCAAAGCCATCGTCGCAAGCTTGCTGTCGGGTACATCAAAAATACCATCGGCCTGCCCCGCCTTTACGATATTCTCCAACAGGCTTTCGTATTGGCGCCGCAGCTCCTCAATCTTGGTGAAATTCGCAGGTTCTAGGTTTCTCAACTCCATATAGGCGACAAAAACCGCGTCAGGCCGCTCCATGTGAAATCCGATATGAAACCGCGCAAATTGTTCTAGCCGCGCGCGGGCGGATCCCGCGATTTCAACGGTGTCAAATGCGGCCAATAACTCGTCCATGTGGCTTTGCATCAGATCAAAAAGCAGCGTTTGTTTGTCGGGCGTATACAAATACAACGCCCCCGCTTGCACGCCAACTTCACTGGCGATTTTGCGCATAGAAACGGCTGCGAATCCTTGTTGCGCAAACAGCGAAAGAGCCACCTCGCGAATGCGAGGGCCTGTGATATTGGAGTGTGAACCAGTTTTGCGTGCCATATCTTCTTTTAAATGAACAAACGTTCATGATCCAGAGAGAACCCCCATCGGCATCGCCTTCTTGTTCTTTTGCGACCAACGACTATAACCAAAGCTCATTATTCTTAGCTTTTGAGTCCGCCTTGTCGCTTCGTTTACCTTACCTATTCGCAACATTTTTCGCGTTGATGAGTTGCTCCTCTGCGCCCGACATAGGCGCGCAAGTCAGCGAAATTGATCGCGCGGCGAAGTTTCCATCGCTTTTGCCCTTATCTTCCTTGATTGCAGCCTATCCAACCGTGCCGGCCCCCTCCACACAAATCGTAGGAACCGCCGCCATAAAAGCGCGCGCCGCCGCCTTGCGCGGGCCCGTCCTTGACCCGATTTCGCGTCAGAAACTCCTAGCTGCCTTAGAAAGACACCGCCCGCTTTGACATAATTCGTTTAAAGCACCTGCAAAACCAAGCGAATAACGAGGAAAGTTGCGTTGCAACCAGAGCTAATTCCCGCTAACAGACGCCTAAGAATTCAGACATCGAAAACACCCTGCCCCTAGCACCAAGGACTTTCCTATGACCACGCCACTTCGACTCGGAATTGCTGGACTGGGGACTGTAGGAGTTGGCGTTGTCAAAATCCTACGCCAGAAGGCGAATTTGCTGGCGGATCGCGCCGGTCGCCCCATCGTTATCACCGCCGTTTCCGCACGCTCCCGCGACAAGGATCGTGGCGTTGTGCTGTCAGATTATGCTTGGGAAGATGATCCCGTAGCCTTGGCAAAAAGAGATGATGTCGACGTATTCGTTGAGTTGATGGGCGGTAGTGAAGGCGCGGCAAAGGACGCAATGGAGGCTGCACTTGCCGCAGGCAAAGATGTTGTGACCGCCAACAAAGCCCTGCTTGCTATTCACGGACATGCCCTTGCACTTGCCGCTGAAAAAGCAGACTGCGTCATTCGATTTGAAGCGGCCGTTGCGGGGGGAATTCCCGTCGTTAAGGCCCTCACTGAGGGCTTGGCTGGCAACGAAATTTCCCGTGTGATGGGCGTCATGAACGGCAGCTGCAACTATATCCTTACACGGATGCAGAGCGCCGGCCTCACTTATGAGCAAGTCTTCGAGGAAGCCAGTCAACTTGGTTATCTTGAGGCCGATCCAAACCTTGATGTGGGAGGCGTTGATGCAGGGCACAAGCTTGCGATCCTGTCCGCCATTGCTTTTGGCACCAAGATCGACTTTGCAGGCGTGGAGCTTGAAGGCATCCAGCGCATCACAATTGAAGATATTCATCACGCCGCCGACATGGGATATCGCATCAAACTTTTGGGTGTCGCTCAGCGCACAGGACGCGGCCTAGAGCAGCGCATGTCCCCCTGTTTGGTGCCCGCAGACTCGCCGCTTGGGCAGCTTGAAGGCGGTACCAATATGGTCGTTTTGGAAGGCGATGACGTCGGCCAAATCGTTTTACGCGGCGCAGGTGCTGGCGAAGGTCCAACCGCAAGCGCGGTACTTTCGGATATTATGGACATCGCTCGTGGGACACGTCTTGCGACATTCGGCAAACCCGCCGAGGCGCTGGAAACCGCGCGCAGCGCGGTCTCGGGTACATCCGCCCCCTATTATCTCCGTCTAGAGCTTCTGGACAAACCCGGAGCTTTGGCAAAAATTGCCTCGGCCTTGGGAGAAGCAGGCGTTTCCATCAATCGGATGCGCCAGTATGAGCACAAGGCCCAAACAGCACCCGTATTGATTGTTACCCATAAAACGACCCCCGACGCGTTGGAAAACGCGTTCGTCGGATTTCAAAACTCGTCCGTTTTGGCCTCGGCTCCGGTCGCCATTCGTATCGAAACAGTTTAAAGTTACTGGGCCGGCCCGCCCCTGACTTTGACCGTCCCTTTAGTGAGAGCAAGGAAAACACCATGGCAAATGCCACTGATTTTAATGACCGAATGTTATCGTTGGGCCTTGCCCGCGTCTCCGAAGCTGCCGCGATTGCGAGCGCGAACCTGATTGGACGCGGAGACGAGAAGGCCGCCGACCAAGCCGCCGTAAACGCAATGCGCGACCAATTGAACATGCTAGATATCAACGGCGTGGTTGTGATCGGCGAAGGCGAACGCGACGAAGCTCCTATGCTTTATATCGGCGAAAAAGTTGGCACGGGCACTGGCCCCGCCGTCGATATTGCACTTGATCCGCTTGAGGGAACAACCCTTACAGCAAAAGACATGCCAAACGCGCTAACCGTGATCGCAATGGGCCCACGCGGCTCCATGCTGCACGCACCAGACGTTTACATGGACAAATTGGCTATCGGCCCTGGATTCGCCATAGATACAGTAACCCTCAGCATGTCGCCGTCAGAGCGCGTTGCAGCTCTTGCAAAGGCCAAAGGGTGCAACGCCAAAGATATCACGGTTTGCGTTTTGGAACGCCCGCGCCACGAAGCCATGATCGCGGAGTTGCGCGAAACAGGCGCGGCAATCCGTTTAATCACCGATGGCGACGTCGCTGGTGTGATCCACTGTGCCGAAGCCGCGATCACGGGTATCGACATGTATATGGGTTCTGGCGGCGCACCAGAAGGTGTTCTGGCTGCGGCGGCTCTGAAATGTATGGGCGGCCAGATTTACGGACGCCTCATGTTCCGCAATGACGATGAGCGTGGCCGTGCCACTAAGATCGGCATCACCGATTTTGATCGCATTTACACCCGCGATGATCTGGTGACACAGGACGTGATTTTTGCAGCAACTGGCGTGACCGATGGCTCCGTTGTTTCGGGGATCAAACGCGAAATTGGCTTTCTTACAACGGAAACAATCTTGATGCGCTCAAAAACCGGTTCCGTGCGGCGCATGTTGTATCGCAACCCAACAAAATAATGACGATTGCCGCGCGCCTTACAGGGTGTGCGGCTCTAATTGCTCTGAATTGTACGGGTGCATGTCGTAAATATGGCTGATAAGATACCCAAAACAAACGGGGGCCATATGCAAGATTTTCTCAACGTTTCCAAATCTCTAAATGGACGCCGCTGGTGTGGCCCCACAGGCGATGAAGATCGCGCGGCGTTGGCATTGGAACAACAGACCCAACTCCCCCCTGCCCTGTGCCGCATTCTGGCAAAACGGGGCGTCGCAGCGGCTGACGTTGATAGCTTCCTCGCTCCAGCCCTGCGAGACCTCCTTCCTGATCCGCGCAGCTTGCTGGACATGGAAAAGGCTGCGACCCGTTTTCTCAAAGCGGTAAACACCAAAGAACGCATCGCCATTTTCGCAGATTACGACGTGGACGGCGCCACATCTGCGACGCTTTTGATCGACTGGTTGCGCCAAATGGGGTGCCAAGCGACCCTCTATATTCCCGACCGCATTGACGAAGGCTATGGCCCAAACGACGAAGCCATGGCCGCACTCGCCGCCGAGCATGACCTCATCATTTGCGTTGATTGTGGCACCGTTTCCCACGGGCCGGTGGCCGCCGCTAAGGGGGCCGAAGTTGTCATCCTTGACCACCACCTCGGTGCGGAAACCCTGCCCGACGCCCACGCGGTTGTGAATCCAAACCGCCAAGATGAAAGCGGCGACCTCGCGCATCTTTGCGCCGCCGCCGTTGTGTTTCTGATGTTGGTAGAGGCCAACCGACAACTCCGTGAAGCGCAGGCAAAAGGCCCAGACCTCATGGCGATGCTCGACCTCGTGGCCTTGGGCACAGTGGCCGATGTAGCCCCGCTGATTGGGGTGAACCGTGCGTTGGTGCGCCAAGGCCTCAAAGTGATGGCCAACCGCGCCCGCGTCGGCCTTGTGGCCCTCGCAGACGTCGCGCGCATGGACACGGCCCCCAATAGTTACAGCCTTGGATTTCTCCTCGGCCCCCGCATCAACGCGGGTGGACGGATCGGCAAAGCCGACCTTGGCGCGCGTCTCCTCGCCACAACGGACCCGAGCGAAGCCCAAGCGCTTGCGGAACGTTTGGACCAGCTTAACTCAGAGCGCCGCGAGATCGAAGAAGGCGTGCGTGCCGCCGCTATGGAACAGGCTGAAAACCGTGGCTTGGACGCGCCCTTGGTCTGGGCCGCGGGCCAAGGCTGGCATCCCGGAGTCGTTGGAATTGTCGCGAGCCGCCTCAAAGAAAAAACCAACCGCCCTGCTATCGTAATCGGCCTTGATAATGGTGAAGGAAAAGGATCTGGGCGATCGATTTCTGGCGTCGATTTAGGAGCCGCAATTCAAAAACTTGCATCCGAAGGCCTACTCATTAAAGGCGGCGGCCACAAAATGGCGGCCGGATTGTCGATAGAAGAAGATAAACTCGAACCAGCGATGGCACGCCTGAGCGAACTCTTGGCCAAACAAGGTGCAGGGGAGGCAGGCCCGGCCGATTTGCGACTGGATGGAATGCTGATGCCCGGCGCGGTAACGGTTGAACTCATTGAACAGATTGAGACTGCAGGCCCGTTCGGCGCCTCCGCGCCCGCCCCCCGCTTCGCATTTTCAGACCAACAGATTTTCTTCACAAAACGAGTCGGCGAAAGTCACCTCAAGATCACATTCGGCGACGGAATCGGGCCCCGAATAGAAGCCATTTGTTTTGGAGCCTTCGACTCAGATCTCGGTCCTGCCTTGGAGAATCACGGCGGGGCCCGTTTTCACCTCGCTGGACGGCTCGAAATCAACACTTGGGCCGGCAGACAGAAACCGCAGATGCGCCTCGAAGATGCAAGCCGCGCCTCAGAAGCCTAGTGTTTAAAGGCCTCAAAAGCTTGTTCATTTCACTTTTTTAAGTTTCGAAGTTTTTTTCGCAATTTTAGCAAATTTACCCTTGCACCAACCACGCACAAACCCTAAAACCCGTCTCACACAAGGTATGGTCCATTCGTCTATCGGTTAGGACGCTAGGTTTTCAACCTGGAAAGAGGGGTTCAACTCCCCTATGGACTACCACCTTTGTGTATTTCATCGCATCAGTGGTTTTATTTTTGGATTTCAAGTAATTGAAATCTGCGGATAAACTATTTGCGGTACAAAACACCCCTCCCGTGAGAATAGATATAATTCTAAGCAATGTGTTCTGTGAGGCTCACCAGAATTAACGCGCCCTTCAGTCTTTAAATGGCAAACCATAGGCTCGGAATGGAGTTTCTATGGATAGAGTTGCTATTTTTCTAATGTGCGTATTGGGGCTACTTGCTGCACCTGCAGCGGTTGTCCTCTCTGCCCCGGTGACCGAAGGGCAAGTCATGCTGGTTGTTGCACCACCTTGGCAGAACGCACAAGATATTATTCTACGCGCAAAGGCCGACTCTGTTGGTCCGGAAACCGCTCCATTTGCAGCCTTCGCAGCCAGCGATACGCCTGGCCTAGAAGCGCGCCTAAAACACGCTGGTGCGTGGGCTGTCCTAGACGGCCAAATAATTTCTCAACTTTGCGGGGCATAAATGACAAATGAAATGAACTCTTTCGCTGAAAGCCAAAACGTCGCTGCAAAATGGATGGCGTACGCTGGTTTCCTTTTCACGGCGGCGAATGTGGCAATAGCTTTTGTTGTTGGATCCAATTGGATGATCGCACTTGGTGCGTCGCTTGCATTTGCGCTCCTTGCACTGCTTTCGCTGCGCGGTTCTCCTGCGTTGGGACGCATTGGCGTGTCGCTCGGCCTTATCGGCCAAGCGATGATCCTGACGGGCATATTTATCGGCCACCCTTGGCAAATTGACAGCCACATGGTCTTTTTTGCTGTCCTAGCAGCCCTCATTGCTCTTTCTGATATCCGCGTCATTCTCATTGCGACCGCTGCGATTATTGTACACCATCTGTCGCTAAGTGTTTTGACGCCAACGCTAATTTATCCCTCCACGGACGTTGTCGCAAATATTGGACGATCTCTCTTCCACGGCCTTGTTGTCGCCATCGAAACCTTCGCCCTCATTATTGCGGTCCGAACACGTCTGGCGCAAAACAAGGACGCAATGGAACGCAATACAGAACTCAGTGCAGAAAAGGCGAAGGCAGAACAAGCGCTTGTCCATGCAAATGAAAGTGCGGCGGCCGCAGAGGCAGCGCACGCCGAGGCACAAGAAGCCCTTGCTAAAGCGGAAGAAGCCATTCGCAATTCGGCTGAACAATCCGAAAAGGCGCGTCAGATAGAAGCAGAAACGCGTGCGACGGAAGCTGAGCAAAGGCAGGCTCAACTAGAACAAGAGCGCATGCAATCCGAAGTTGTTGAAGCATTGCGTGGCGGGCTACAGCGCCTGTCATCTGGCGATCTAACTGCGTCAATTGATATCGTATTCCAGCCTGAATACGAGCAGTTACGTCAGGATTTCAATGAGGCTGTCAGGACTTTGGGCGAGGCAATGATGAACGTTTTAGCCAACGCGTCTCAAATCCAGGGTTCGACAAATGATATTGGCCGAGCCGCGGAAGACCTTGCGCAAAGAACTGAGCGACAGGCCGCAACCCTTGCAGAAACAGCCGCAGGTCTAGATGGATTAACTCAATCTGTTCGGATTGCCGCAGAAGGCGCTAAGCATGCCAATACCCTTGTTTCCAGCACGGTGGAAAACGCTACTCAACGAGGATTTGTCGTAAAAGACGCTGTGGCAGCCATGGGCGAAATCGAAGAGTCTGCAAAACAGATTTCCAAAGTGATCAAAGTAATCGACGATATTGCCTTCCAAACGAACTTGCTGGCCCTTAACGCAGGAGTCGAGGCGGCACGCGCGGGCGACGCTGGGAGGGGGTTTGCGGTGGTTGCAACAGAGGTCCGCGATCTCGCTCAGCGCAGTGCGGCTTCGGCACGCGAAATTAACGAACTGATTTCCGCTAGCTCGCGTCAAATTGAACGGGGCGTTTCTCTTGTTGGAGAAACCGGAAACGTTTTAGAAGCTATCGTAACTTCGGTTTCAGAAATATCAGGACAGGTTTCAGCGATCGCTTCATCAGCCCAAGCCCAATCTGACGGACTGGTTGAAATCAACTTGGCGGTTAGTCAACTTGACCAAGTGACTCAGCAGAATGCAGCAATGTTTGAAGAAACTACCGCTGCAACCGTAGATATGCAGAGCCAAGTGAATGAGCTTTCTAGAACAACATCCGCTTTCATCACAAGGGACGGTTTAGGAAACACAAACCGGCCAACATCTTCTGCCAGAGTGTCAACGGGAACATAAACTTGCCACTGAATAATCCTACGGCTTTAGCCAGAGCCTCTCGAGTTTAAGCCGTCTAGCACAGGTTTGGCAACCGACTGCTGCGCGGCGATAAATAAGTCAGGCGCTCAGCAAAGGCTTTAGGGTTCAGTTTCCACGTGCCGAATGTAGCCAGCTTGCATTGTAGTCACGCGCAGTCAGTGTTTACAATACTCGTAGGAGCGAGTCGCGGTGCATAGTCTCGTGGACAAGGCACCGAATTGAAACTTTCTTCAAATCTACCTGTTTTGCTCGATAAGACAACGCGTTGATGCCAAGTTTGCGAATAATGTGTGGCAAGCGCGTCCTCTATTTTTAGACGCGTAGAGCGCAATATCGGCATCATTAAGCATGCCTTCAGCATTAGGCATTTCGTAGTTGCTCGAGATCGTCGAGCCCAAGCTGCATGAAATTTCGCACATTTGGTCTTTGTATGGAATGGGTTCCTCCAATCGAGAAATAAGGCGATTGGCAATATCTTCCAACCGTTCCTCTCTCGCGAGCCCCTTAAACAGAATGACAAATTCATCGCCACCAACCCGGGCAACAACATCGTCATCACGTGTCTCTTCGTTCAAAACCTCAGCCACACGCAAGAGAACCCGGTCACCGGCAGCATGGCCCATATTGTCGTTTACAGCTTTAAAAAAATCCAGATCCATGTTCATCAGCGTAAACGGCTTGCCACTTTTCAAATACCGCGCAAGATAGTGGTCCATGGCGCGCCTATTCTTTAAGCCAGTAAGCGTATCCGTAGCAGCCAATTCTTCGGCTTCATTTTTCTCCCCCTGTAAACGTTCGTTCAATGCAGAGATCTCGGACATCGCGAGTCCCTTCGCCTCTACGAGATAGAGCATTTCGACGGCCAAATCGGTTGCTGCGAAATCCGCGCTGGTCAATTCAAAGGCTTGAACCGCATCCACAACAGAGATACCGAACGATAAGTTGACGAGAAGATTTTCACTTCCTTCGACTGGAACTGCCAACCCCACCAATTGGATTTTTCGGTGACCGCGCCCCCTCAGATAAAGCTTCTGACCAAGCAGACATCTAAACTTTTCCATTGTCCGGATTGCGCGCGGTCGTGCCAACTCAAACACTTCTAAAAACCGTTTCCCCTCAAGCGTTTCTTCGGAAAAAAGCTTAGCGAGCGTGTCACCTACGTGTAATATATGCCCCGTATGTGAAATCAACGCGTGCATCGGCATAAGGTGAGAGCATTGTTCAAAATCTAGTTTCATTGTTCTATCTTTCACCTAACTAACCCTATCTGCCAAAGTGAACGCGCGCCCTTCTGCAAACGCGCTTTCAAGCACATCGATCGATATGGTTTCAACACCATGCTGGCCACCTTGATGCTCCAAAAGGACAAGGGAGCCGTAATCATCGGCCATTGCGCGCAAAAGCCCAACCATAACGTGGCCAAAATTCGGCCCAAATGCCTGCATGTTCGAACTGCAATTCAAACTATATTTTCCGGGCGCATGCTCTCTTAATTCAAGATGAGGTAACTCTAAATCCGAGACCGCCAATCGCGCGCGATCATGCAAATCATCGAGGGAGTGTAGAAACTCTTGAAATGTCGTCCCGCCAAATCGCAATAGCCTTCTCAGCGCCTCGACATTCTTGTGTGAAACCAAATAAGTTCCCAAATCTTCCAGAATTTCCTCGCGATTCCGTCGCAATTCCGCTGATAAACTATCCAGTAGAACAAAAGTGCTTTCGTCCGTGTAGGAAAGCATGGTTTCAAAATTGTCGGATTCAAATTCCGCTCGCACAATGACATTGCTCCAGACCTGAGGTCCATAAATGTCGCGTGTAAAACACTGAATAGAACGGTTGATCAATCCGTGCATATGCCACCCCCCTTGATTGGTTGTCCAACCGTAAGGGGCGCTTCTTAAGAAACAGCCAAGACTATCCCTAACCGATAAAATTTTCAGAAGATTTCAGAACCCCTGTCGTCGCGAAATCAACTCGCGATCGACACACGCTCCTCCTGTTTGGTTTGAGCTTCAAGCCACGCAGGTAAATGCCCGATATGTGGCATTACGACGTCTGCAAAAGGCGCAAGATCCCTTTCCGTAGCGACGCCAGTCAGTACCGCAGCAGTCTTCATTCCGGCCGCACGGCCCGCGCTTAAGTCGTGCCGACTGTCGCCAACCATGACCACGCTGGACGGGTCCAACCCTGTTTTTTGACAGAACCCAAGGCACATGCCCGGCGCAGGTTTTGCCCCATAACCGCTATCAAATCCAACGACATACTCAAAATGCTCTTCGATTTTTGCCGCCCGCAAATGGGCCAAAGCCGGTACTTCGGCATCATTCGTCGCAACCCCGAGTACGAGCCCACGCGCCAATAACCCTCGCAATAAAGGGCCCAATGGCGCGGCTTCGATCATTTCAGCCGTTGCCGTCGAATGATTTATCGATTGGAGGAGGCCTTCTCGGCTCGCCCCTGGCAGATGCGGAAGTAGGTCGCTGATGATATCGTCTGGCGTGCCCGCAATAACGCGTGACTCTGCCTTAAAACGGCATTTGTCGATATCAAATCCTAGAGCATCCGCCAAAACGCGCTGCTTTGCCGCGTTTCCTGCGGCCAATTCCTCCAGAAATCGGAGGGTCCATCGTCCCCAGGACGTATGGAAATCGAACAGAGTCCCGTCCTTATCGAATAGGATACCTTTAATGTCGGCCATATCTCCTCCCAAAGAGCGTCTAAAACTTAAGACCTACCGCCTCGTAGTGTCGCGGCATTCTGGTCCTATGACAACCGCCTCATTGCATTTCTTCGAAATACCATCGCTTGACACAGTTTAACTTAATTGACATCGTCAACTATGTTGTCAGAAAAACCTTACCTTCTTCACGCATCTATAGGGTATCAGCTGAGCAAAACAGCGCGCCTTCAGGAACGTGGCTTTGAGACTGAGTTGAAATCCCTCGGCCTGACGCGGATTTCGTGGTGCATTCTCCTTGCGGTCCATATCGAATCCCTGCGCAACCCTTCGGCTATTGCCGATTTTGTTGGGATTGATCGTACGGCCACATCGCGTGCCCTTACCAAAATGGCGCGCGATGGTCTTGTTGAGCGACATGAAGAGCAGTCAGATGGTCGCCGTGCCTCGGTTCAGGCCACCAAACTTGGACGTATACGCTTAGAAAAGGCAACACAATCTGCGCGCAAAAACGCCGCGCATTTTGAAGCTAAACTGTCTGGGATGGAGCAGGAAGCTCTGCGCAGTCTGTTACTTAAACTTCAGTCTGGCGAGGGCTCCCCCCTCCCGAATCTATAGGCCTTCCCAATGAGCAAACCTTTTTCTTATGCCAACCGCCCGTTCCATCTTGGCGGCTTCCCCATGGAAAAACTGGCACGAGACGCGCGGCCAATCGATGCAAGCCGTCTTGCGCCGCAAACGGGGTTGTCTTTTATAGATGCTCCGAAAAACTCGATCATTTCCGCGATGCAAGACTATCAAGCGATGCTGGACGCCACCCGCGAAGGGATGGTCAAAAAAGAGATTGCCGAAATCCCAAGTGACCCGTCCGAACGCTCCAGCCACCTAAAATCCTTCGGATACTTTTGTGATTCAGAGATGGTGTCCGCCTGTGCAATTCCTAAGGGCGCTTGGTTAGACACGCCTATCAAAAATCCAGATGTTGCCCGCCTGACCGCCAAAATTGAAACGATGCAACCCAAGAGTATGGCCGCAGGTGTCGATGTTATCATGGCCGGTCTGCGTGAGTCTTTGCGCGTCCCTCCCGCAGAATGCACCCACCACACACACGCGCTTGTGTTCCTCTATGTCCTGCCACGCACACCACACAAAGGCGAGCAAGGCACCGATTGGATCCAAGGCGCCGAAGCGCAACGCAGCTGCTTACGTGCGGCGGAAACCGCTGTCACCCTTGCGAGCTACATTCGCAGTTTGGGGCATGACGCCCGCGCTCATACCGAAGCCGCAACGGACGTCCATTTGCGCCACCTCGCGCTTTGTGCGGGGCTTATCGACAAGGACGGCAACAATCCCTTCCTCGGCAAAGATTTTGCGCTTGCTGTTATTACCACAACTTTAGAGCTGGCTGGCGACCTGCCCCTTGCAGCCTCCGCAAAGCCCCCCGCGAGTTACACCACAGGATTGGGTCGCCATGCCCAATCGGCCTCTCGCCGCGATCCCTACAGAAAACGTGATTTTGCCATGGGTCCGCACCCCTTCGAAACCCTCAAACGGGTGGATAACCCAACAACCTATATCGACACGCCAAATGTTGCCCGCGTTCCAAAACGCGCCAATCTTTTTGTCCGCGCCCTATTTGGCGACATGGGGAAAAAGGTCCAAGAGGCCGCGAAAAACGGCAATTACGTGCGAAAGTCTGCCTCCGCCTTTGCGTTTCGCCCGTCCCTTGGCGCGTTTTTGCTGCTTCAAGATGGCGAAGCAGCGCCGGAACGCGATCCCTCAACCCTTGATCCCGCCCAAAACGCCGCCAATATCAAGGCCGCGCTGTACTTCCTTGGCGTCGACGCTGTGGGCCTTTCCGCCTGCCCTGACTTTGCCTATTACAGCCATGATGTGACGGGTACGCCGATCACGCCTTACCATAAAAACGCGATCTCTATGATCGTCGATCAGGGCCACGAGACTATGGAGGGCGCGACGGGCGATGACTGGATCGCCTGCGCCCAAAGCATGCGGGCTTACCTACGGTTTTCATTGCTTGGCGGCGTGTTGGCGGGGCATTTGCGGCGGCTCGGCTATACCGCGCGCGTGCATTCCGTCATGGACGACGAGGTCCTGCATCCCCCTCTCCTTCTTTTGTCCGGCTTGGGAGAGGTGTCGCGTATCGGCGAAGTCATCCTTAATCCGTTCCTCGGCCCGCGCCTGAAATCCGGCATCGTCACGACGGATATGCCCATGACCCATGACAAACCCATCGATTTCGGGCTACAAAAATTCTGTGAGGCCTGCAATAAATGCGCCCGCGAATGTCCGTCTGGCGCCATCACGGCGGGCCCGAAGGCCATGTTCAACGGCTATGAAATATGGAAAAGCGACAGCCAAAAATGCACGACATATCGTGTTACCAACGAGAAGGGCGCGATGTGCGGGCGCTGTATGAAAACCTGCCCTTGGAACCTCGAAGGCCTCTTCGCCGAGGCTCCGTTTCGCTGGGCAGCGATGAATTTCCCGGCAACCGCAAAAGCCCTCGCAAAGCTGGATGATTTGGTTGGAAACGGCGAAGTCGTCGCGGGCAAGAAATGGTGGTGGGACCTTGAGATGCGCGACGATGCGGCCTATCGCGCTCCACTGAACCCCGTGAGTATCCGCCCGTTACAAAAGAACCTTGCTCTAAAATTCGCGGACCAAACCTTGGCCGTTTATCCGGCTCCTCTGGCGCCGCCGCCCTATGCTTGGCCGTTCCCAATGGATCGCGAAGCGGGCATCTCGGCCTATGAAAACATGATTTCCGCTGAGGAGCATAAAAAACGCCGCGCGGCGGGCCTGCCAACAGAACATATTTACAGCGCCGATCACGGTGACACGCCGGTTATGCAATTGGTGGTCTCCAAAGTCGAGAAAATGGGTGATCTGGTCACCAAATACGAGTTCTCAGATCCCGATGGACATCCCCTCCCTGCAGCCACGGCTGGTGGGCATATCGATGTTGTTGTCGCGCCGGAGTTCTTTCGGCAATATTCCCTTTCAGGCGATCCCGCAGACCGGTCACAATATCAAATCGCAGTGCTGCGTGAGGACAATGGGCGCGGTGGCTCAAAACTGATGCACCGCATTTTCACGCAAGGACGCCGTGTCTTTGTTTCCAAACCCATCAACCATTTTCCCCTGACCGAAGACGCTCCAATGAGCTATCTTATGGGCGGCGGAATTGGGGTCACTCCGATGATCGCCATGGCCCACCGCCTACACGCGATTGGTCAAAAATTCGCGTTTCATTACAGCTGCTCATCGCGCACCAACGCGGGCTTTATTGCAGACCTCGCGGGCTATCCTTGGACAAAAAACGTCCATTTTCACTTTTCCGACGAAGGAACCCGTGCGGATTTGAGCAAGGTTCTGGCATTCATGGAGGGGGCCCATGTCTACACATGCGGCCCCGAGAACTATATGAGCAGCGTTATAGACGCGGCAGAAGTTAACGGATTCCCCGAAGACACGCGCCATCTTGAGTATTTTGCCGTCCCTGAAACGCCCGATTACGTTAACACTCCCTTCACACTTCGGCTCAAAGACGGTCGTGAACTCCCTGTATCGGCGGAAAGCAGCGCATCGGATATTTTGCTCGCTGCGGGCATTCACGTGGACATCAAATGCTCCGACGGCCTCTGTGGCGTGTGTAAATGCGGCGTCATTTCGGGCGAAGTCGAGCACAGAGACTTTGTGCTCTCAAAGGCCGAGAAATCGAGCAGTATCATCCTTTGCCAATCTCGAGCCGCAATCGAAAACGGCGTTATCGAAATTGATCTTTGATCCATGCCCTGCCTAGAAACGGATAGGAAATCACTTCCTATCCGCATAGAAACAAAAGATTAAGTCCAACTCCTATCCCGACCACCGGGGAGCGCTTGGCGCGCTTGCATCAGGGTTTCATTTGGCATGGAAAGCGCCCCGCAGGCGCGCATGACCCATGCATCATCCATCATGAGAAAGTCTAAAACCGAGCCCAAAAATATGGGATCTTGGGCGCTTGTTTTGATGCTTTCAATGTTCGCCCCAGAGGACCCAAGAAACACATCCCAAAGGTCATCTTCACTCGCGAGCCAGCCAAGTGTTTGGATTGCAACTGTGTGCGCTGATTTCTCGTCCATCTTTTATCTCTTTCGGAAAGGAATTTTTAACCAATCTAAACAAAGAATAGGACATTCAACAGTAATTTGAGTTAAATCTGTGAGGAAACATGGCCGGACGGATCCTTATAGCGGACAACGTTGCGACAAATAGAATTGTCCTGAAGGTAAAACTATCTTCGGCATTTTATGACGTGATCCAAGCGGCCAGCGGCCAACAAGCACTTGAAGCGGCGCGATCTGAGCATCCGGACCTGATCATCCTCGACGCGCAAATGCCCGAAATGGACGGAATCTCAGTATGTGAAGCGCTGCGCGCGGACCCGATTACCGAACATATACCCGTTATTATGATCACCTCATCGTCTGATACGACCTCCAAATTACGCGCCCTCAAAGCAGGGGCAGACGATATCCTCTTTAAGCCTCTCGACGAACTCACTCTTTTGGCACGCGTCCGCAGTTTACTCCGTGCTTGTGGCACAGCGGATGAATTGCGATTGCGTGCGTCAACTTGCAGGGAGTTGGGTTTTGCAGAAGCGCAGGCGAGTTTCGAAATGCCCGGAAACGTCGCTTTAATTGCGGCGCACAAAGAAACCGCCCTTCGATGGCGCTCCCTGCTTGAGTCCAAAGTCAGTGACCGGATCACTATTCTCTCGCGGAACGAAGCTTTACAGTCGCTCTATAATGGTCCAATGCCGGACATGTTTATCATCGCAGGCGACCTTGATCATCCTGACGAAGGACTGCGACTTTTGTCCGAACTCAAGAGTCGAACGGAAACGCGCTATACCCCTGTTTTAATGGTGTTAAAACAACCGTCTCACTCGCAAGCGGTTGTCGCGCTTGATCTGGGCGCGAGCGACCTGATCAGTGACGATTTCGACCCTGAGGAGCTCGCTCTTCGAGTCAAAACCCAAATCAAACGCAAACGACAGTCGGACCGCCTGCGCGAAACAGTTCAGGATGGCTTGCGGATGGCGGTGATCGATCCCCTTACGGGCCTTTATAACCGCCGTTATGCCCTGCCCCATTTGGGACATATCGTTGAGCGCGCCTACCAAACGAAACGAAGCTTCGCAGTCATGATCCTAGATTTGGACCGCTTTAAAAGCGTAAACGATAGCTTTGGCCATGCCGCGGGCGACGAGGTCCTCATCGAAGTTGCAAAACGCATACGTGAAAATTTACGAGGTGTTGATCTTTTGGCTCGTATTGGAGGCGAGGAGTTCCTGATCGCAATGCCCGACACGTCCTTAAGTGTGGCGCGGATTGCCGCCGAACGCTTGCGACATGCCGTGGAACAGACTGAAATCACAATCGGGGCCGTCCCAAAATCATTGAGCGTAACTTTAAGCATTGGCGTCGCAATGGGGGATGGAAAAAGTCACAACTTGACTGAACTCCTTGCCCGAGCTGATCGTGCCTTGTTTACGGCAAAGTCCGACGGGCGCAATCAGGTGACGGTTAATTTAAGCGCAGCTTGATTACTTCTGCTCGGGGGAGGTTTTTTTAGGTCTGGAGCGATGTTTCTTTACTTCCCGTTCCAACCTTTCGACATAGGTAGAACGTTCTTGCGGGGTCATCGTTTCAAGGGCATCTAAGTACGCATTTGTACCCTCCATGCGCCGCGTTTTGCTCTGCATTTCCATCGCATTCAAAGCATCTACAACCTTTGCGCGCTCGAACGGTTCCTGCTGCAAAGACGCTAAAAATGCGGCAAACGCCCTCCGGCTTTCCCGCCAGTCATTTTTACGCCGCACCTCCATGTTTTCTTTGAGGTTTTCCCTGATTCTTTGGCGTTGAACGTCCTCTAATGCTTGCGTAAACGGCCCAATCGAAAAGGAGGAGGGCAAAGGCTGGCGATGCTTGTCTGCCGTGAGAATAAACCCAATTGCGCCACCAATAATTAGAAAATTAAGCGCCAGTGAGCCGATAAGAACTCCACGCGCCAAGCGGGAGGTTTGGGAGGGGGGCGGGTTTTTGATCATGATCTATCCTTCCGTCAAAACGCTGTCAAAGCTAGGGAGGTAGTCCGAATAATCAAAACTGTTGCCCAAGACTGAATCGGTCAAAGTATCAAGGCCTTGCGGAGGGCTAACCCCGATCCAAACACCCGCGATGGTCGCCGTTGCCAGTCCTGCAAACGTTGGCCAACCGCCAAGAACCGCATTGAGTGTTCGCCAAAAACCAACAGATGTCTTTGGTGCCTTGTTTGCTGAACCAAGCTGATTTTGCACAAGAGTCGCATCCGCCAAAACGTTCGCCAAAAATTCTGCGGACGGCTCTGACGTATCCTTTTTCTCGGCCTCAAAAAAGCTATCAAGGTCGAACGGATCGGTTCTATGATCACTCATCTGTATATCCCAACTCGTTGCGTTTTCCCGCCAACATGGTCGTAAGCGAACGTTTGCCCCGTGCCGTCAAGCTTTCGACGGCCTCGGTGGTAATTTCAAGTATTTCCGCAATCTCTGGGTTTGAAAGCCCATCAATGTGCCGTAAAATAACGGCTTCACGTTGCCGCTCAGGCAGGGCACCAAGCGCTTGTCTCAACGCGGCGGCCCGACCCTCATTTAGCATAACCTCAACCGCAGATGGAGAGTCGTCAAATGGTTCTGCGATTTCATCTAGCCCCACACCGCGTTTTTTACGCAATCGGTCCGTGCATAAATTTCGAACCACGCGATACAGCCAAGTTGAGACTTGCGCCTCGCCCTGCCGCCAATCTGGAGCAATTTTCCACAGGCGCAGCATGGCTTCTTGTGTAAC
The DNA here is from genome assembly GCF_041205415.1 of Falsihalocynthiibacter sp. BN13B15. Classification (NCBI taxonomy): domain Bacteria; kingdom Pseudomonadati; phylum Pseudomonadota; class Alphaproteobacteria; order Rhodobacterales; family Roseobacteraceae; genus Falsihalocynthiibacter; species Falsihalocynthiibacter sp. BN13B15. The sequence goes on along the minus strand of NZ_JBGFCE010000008.1, from coordinate 52,655 downwards.
ATCTTCGGCTTCCGCCCGATCCCCAAGCATACGTGCGGCAAATCCCAACGCACGGGGCGTCAATCGCAACGTCAAAGCCTGCGCCGCCCCCCGATCACCGTTGGCGAACAGCACCAAAAGGGCGTCATCGGCAACATCTGAAAGAGCATCTAGCGGCATGGACATTCTCAGGGCGTAACTCGTTTCAAATCATCTGGCAACTGATTGGTCGTCCGAAGGACCGTAACCCTTCGGACAGTCTTAACGCGCCCTAATTTGAGCTTTTGTCTTTTTTACCATGGCCACCTTTTTTGCCATGGCCGCCTTTGCGGGTATCCATCTCTTCTTTGCTCACGGCACCATCGCCGTCCGTGTCGAGACGTTCAAACATTTTATCCGCATCTTTTGGCGCCATTTCGATCGCACTCAATGCGCCATCAGCATCCGTATCCATTCTTTCCATCATCTTCTCGAGACGCTTTTCAGCACGTTCCATCCGGCCTTCTTCAGAATGACTGCTGAGCTCTTCTACGGAAAGTTTACCGTCACCATTTGTGTCCACAGCGGCGAAACGTGCTGCTTGATGGGCCTGCATTTCTTCGGCTGTGATTTTACCATCGGAGTTCAAATCAACTTCTTCGAAGTTAAAGCGCGGGCCATTATGGCGTCCCTTGCCGCCTTTTTCATCCGCGAAGGCCCCCGTGCTCAACGCGGCTGCGCCGATGGAAACTGCTGTCAAACCTGCGATCAATGTAGTGCGTTTCATCTTTATTTATCCTTTGTAGTTCAAACCTCACAAGCAGTGCTTTCTGCCTATGTTCTGAGTAATAAACGCGCCACCCAAAGCTTTCCGTCGCAATTAGACGAAAAATTTGCGACATCCCGACGCAATTCCAATTTACCCCTGTGAAAAAAGGGCTTTCGCCGTTACCTAAGTTTACGCGACGAATAGGATCAAGTGATGAGCATGCCCCAAACCCAAATTGAACGCCCCCTTAAACAAGCCTTAAAACGTGGATGGCGCCGCCGCTGCCCTAACTGCGGGTCCGGCCCTATGCTTGTGAGCTATCTTAAAGTGCGCCCACATTGTTCGGTTTGCAGTGAGGAATTGCATCATCAACGCGCAGACGACGGCCCAGCCTATCTCACGATCCTCGTGGTCGGGCACCTTATGGCCCCAACACTCTTGATGGTTTTTGTCCGCTATCAGCCCGATCCCCTTCTCTTAGCGACGGCTTTTACGGTTGGCTGTGTCGGGCTTTCGCTCTATCTTCTGCCTAGATTCAAGGGCGCATTTGTGGCGCTACAATGGGCAAAGCGGATGCACGGATTTGGAATAGCCCCTCCGGTGCGTAAGTCCGCCTCCTAGGAGGTAATTTGGATAAATCAGCCCTTCGCAACGCGGCAACAACGATTTTGCACCGCGACATCGACGGCGTTCCGCATGTTCTTATGGGGCAGCGCGGCGAAAATGCGGCATTCATGCCCAATAAATACGTGTTCCCCGGGGGCGCGGTTGACCAAGGCGATCACGACATTCCGTTGTGCGCCACGGTTGGTGGGAAATGCTTGGAGCGCTTGCAAGAAGGCAGTCCTCGCAACCTATCCCACGCTCTTTTGGTCGCTGGAATTCGGGAACTTTGGGAAGAAACTGGACTGATCCTTGGTCGCGAAGGCCAATGGGCTGGCGATATCCCTCCTGATTGGGCAGATTTTGCTGCGCGCGGATTTATCCCCTCCGCGGAAGGTCTGTCCTTTGTTTTCCGCGCCATTACGCCCCCCGGACGCCCCCGCAGATTTGACGCACGGTTTTTCCTCGTCGACGCACATCATGTTCATGGCGATCCAAGCGATTTTTCGGCAGCTTCGGACGAGCTTTCCCATCTGCATTGGATTGCAATTTCCAACGCCAAGGAGCTGGACCTTCCCTTTATTACCGAAGTTGTCCTCGCCGAAGTTTCCCAAGTTCTACGCGACGGATTACCGCCAAAATCAGTGCCCTTTTTCAAGAATAACGACGAAGAAAACCTGTTCCTGCGGCTCAACTCCTAGGCGAGAACCACAAGAAGCAAGATAGATCCTGTCAGGAAGAGCATCGCAATACGTTCCCGCGCGGTCGTCTTTTCGTGAAAAAACAACGTGCTTGCAAGGAAGCTAAACAGCAATTCGACCTGCCCCAAAGCCTTCACATAGGCCGCGTTTTGCAGCGTAAAAGCTGTGAACCACCCCAGCGATCCGATCATGGATGTGATGCCAACAAGGCCTGCAACCCGCCAGCTGGCAACCACACGTGTCATTTCTCCACGTTCCCGCATCAAAAGCCAAATCCCCATCGCAACCGTTTGACTGGCCGTCACAATCGCCAAAGTAAAGCACGCCCGCGCAAAAAATGGCACGTCTAGCCCAAGCGACAATGACGCGCCCCGATACCCCGTAGCGGAGATTGCAAAGAGGACGCCCGACAACAATCCAAGCCCCGCTGCCCGATTGAAAAGTCTTGCTTTCCAGCCAGTTGCGCCCATTCCCCGATTGTCGGCAAGGAGTACGATCCCCACAAAGCCAACTAAAATTGCTCCCAAACCCCACGCCGAAATTTTTTCTCCAAGGACGACAAAACTCAACAGTGCCGTTTGCAGAACTTCGGTTTTCTTGAAGGTAATGCCGACGGCAAAACTACGGTGGGAAAACAATGCGACCACACACATTGTTGCCAAGATTTGCGCGAGTCCACCAGACAGAGCCATGACCCAAAATCGCGCATTCACTTGCGGAATGGGTGTCCCACTGAAATGCAGGTAGGCCGCAAGCAAAAGCGCCACCAATGGCGCGGAATAAAGGAACCGCGCGAAGGTTGCGCCTCCGGTAGAAAGCTGGGTCGACTTGAGGTGCTTTTGCAGCATGAACCGCAAGTTCTGTGCAAATGCAGCAGCAATCGTGATGGGAATCCAAAGTTCCACGGGCAATTCCTTTAGGAATAATTGGCGCTTTAAGCGAGAATGATTCGAGGGTCCAAGCCAAGCGTTTTTAAAAACTCAGAGAGTTGAGCAAGTAGCTCTAGCGGACTTAATGGGCCTTCCAGAACACCCACTTTCTCGGTCGTAAATCCCGCGCTCAAAGGACGAATAACCAGCATGTATTTTGCGCGGGTTGCACTGGCTTGAATATCGGCCGAAGTCAGCGTCTCGGAGGACGACGCAATCAAGGCACTGGGCTGCGAATGCGCCTGAACGATGTGATATATCTGGCGTTTTAAGTCTAATCTGTCAGGTGCAGATTCTTGAATCCAGACAGCCCCTTGTACGACTTCAGAGAGGCCCTTGTGGAAGCTTAGCGCTGTATCTTGAACCTTCTCAAACGCCGAAATCTCCGTTTGGGCCTGCTGAAAAAGACGGCGCATTTTCTCTTCCGCCAGCGGGTCAGGATCAAAAACCCGAACGCGCCATCCCGCCCGCAGAAAGAGCAACGCCCAATTCCGCCCCACGGTCCCGCAGCCAATTATGGCTACGGTTTTTTCCTCGTCGCCACTCATCTAATACGGCATCGGATGGCTGCGGTAAGCCTGATTGATGTCGGCCAATACCTCTGCGCTTAAGGTAAGTGAATCCGCTTTAAGCGAGTTTTCCAATTGTTCAACCGAGGTTGCGCCGAAGATTGGCGACGTCAGGAAGGGGCGTGTCATTGTCCATGCAATCGCCATTTGTACAGGGTCGATCCCATGCTTTTTTGCAATCGCATGATACGCATCAATGGCGGGCCATACGCGCGGGGTCACGCGTCCGCCAAGTGTCTCCTCAAGCGTGCGGCGCGACCGCTCAGGGAATACAGTTCCACCTTCATATTTACCGGTCAAAAGGCTCGCAGCCAACGGGGAGTAAGCTAGAAGGGTGACATCCTCGTTGCAGGAAAGCTCTGAAAAATCGGTATCAAACACACGGCACAGCAAGGAGTATTCGTTCTGCACTGTTTGGACGCGTGGCGCGCCAAGTTCGTCGGCAAGGCGCAACCACTGGGACGTGCCCCATGCGCTTTCGTTTGAAAGCCCAAACTCGCGGATTTTGCCTTCTTTCTGAAGGGCGGCCAACGTCTGGAGGATGTCGGCCATGTGATCCATGGTTTTCGCGCGATCCTGAGAAGACGGGTCAAATTCCCAATACTGGCGGAAGTGATAGGACCCGCGATTGGGCCAATGGATTTGATAAAGGTCGACGTAATCGGTTTTGAGGCGCGCAAGAGAGCCTTCGAGCGCGGCGCGCATTGTTTCGCCCGTAAGGGGCTGCCCTTCGCGCACAAACCGTTCGTTAAACCCGCTGACTTTCGTCGCGATCACCCAATCGGCGCGGCGCGCTTGGTTCTTGGCAATCCAGTTTCCAACGATAGTCTCTGTGTTGCCGACGGTCTCTTTCGCAACTGGCGTCACCGGATACATTTCGGCGGTGTCCATGAAGTTGATGCCGCGTTCGGCAGCGAAATCAATCTGAGCATGCCCCTCGGCTTCGGTGTTTCGGCTTCCCCAAGTCATTGTTCCCAAACAAAGTTGTGTGACTTCGAGAGAGCTGCGGCCCAATTTGATTTTTTTCATAACCCGATCCTTTTTATAGTGCCGCCAACTTAGGGGTAGACGCGCCTATGGCAAGGGGAAAATAGATTGAGAACAAAATGGGAACGTGTTACTTTTGGACCATGTCCAGCCCCCTTATCACCCGCGCGCGGCCGAGTCCGAGTCGCGACATCACTTTTCTAAAGGAACTCACTCTGGCCCCCTCCCGCGCCCATGAGTTCTGTGGAAACGCCCGTCACAGCCTTGCCTTGATGGTCGCTCAAGAAACACAGGGGCCTATTTTCTGGATTCATCCCGGCTGGATCCCCGACCAGCTCAATCCCGATGGCGTCTGTCGGATCATTGATCCGTCGCGCCTGATTTTCGTGACGCCAAATCGGGCCGAGGATTTGCTTTGGAGCGTCGAAGAGGTTCTGCGGGCGGGGATCGTGCCGCTTGTGGTCGCCGATATTCCGGGATTTCCCAGCCTTACCTCGGTGCGTCGCCTGCATCTTGCGGCGGAAACCGGTACGCGGGAAGGCCGCGAGAGGCCGATTGCCCTTTTGCTAACGCCAGCAGATGGCGGGGCGCAGGGATGCGAAACGCGCTGGCATATGGCGCAGGATTACAAGGCCGACGCCCCCGCATGGCACCTAGAACGGCGCCGCTCCCGCTCCCTCGCGCCAAAAGCGTGGCACATCACCCCAGATCAGGAGCGTTTTCACCTTACCCCTGCTCTTCTCAAAGCGGACTCCACACAAAACCCAGAGCAGCGCGCCCAAGCCAAGGCCGTTAAGTAAGGAGAAAATCACCTTGGTACCCGCGGCCGGGCTCGAACCGGCACGGCCTTTCGGCCCAGAGATTTTAAGTCTCTTGTGTCTACCATTCCACCACGCAGGCCAAGGTGTGGAGACCATAGCGATTGGGGGAAAAAGGTAAAGGCCACACAGACGAAATTCGGCAAAAAATCGGGATCAAAAAACCGCGTTAATTTCGCTGCTCCATTGCCCGCCCTCTTTCACCGTTTCCATGGCAACATGGGTGCTGGTGTGGGCAACAAAAGGGAGTGCCGAAATATCCTCGCCCAAAACTTTTCGAAAGTCCTGCATGTTTTGGGTTCGTACCTTCAAGAGATAGTCGAACTGACTCGCAAGCATGTGGCATTCTTCAATTTCAGACACTTTCTGGGCAGCCAAGTTGAACATCTTCAGCGCAGATTCACGCGTATCCGTCAGGCGCACCTCGACAAACGCCACGTGATCGCGCCCAAGTCGAATAGGATCAATGATCGCCTGATAGCCCGTAATATAGCCCTCGACCTCAAGGCGTTTAAGACGCACCTGCGTCGGGGTCTTGGATAAACCGATCTCTCGCGCCAAGTCTGTCACGCTCAAGCGACCGTTGCGCGACAAGAGCCGAAGGATCAACGAGTCAAAACTATCCAGATCGCCTAAAATTACCGCCAAAATAAGTCTCCTAGCCTATTAAATCTCGAATTACAGGAAAAAGTACCTTATTTTCTCAGCTACACCAAGGAAATTGTCAGTCACCTCAAGTCTAGAAGAAAGGCTTCTATATGGAAACAATCTCAGACCTTCGCTCACGAATCACTCAAGCCACTTATATGGATCAAGAACAAGCCATTTCCCGTCTTCGGGACATCGCCGACCTTGACGCATCGGTGCGCGCGCAAATCAGTGAAGAAGCCGCAGCCCTCGTTGTGGCCATCCGCGAAGGCTCCAAGCCGAGCATTATCGAGAACTTCCTTTCGGAATATGGTCTTTCCACCGAAGAAGGTGTGGCGCTGATGTGCCTCGCTGAAGCCCTGCTACGTGTCCCTGACGCGCCAACCATGGACGCGCTGATTGAAGACAAAATCGCGCCGTCCGATTGGGGCAAACACCTTGGCCAAGCGGCGTCGTCCCTCGTGAACGCCTCGACATGGGCACTGCTTTTCACAGGGCGCGTTCTTGAAACCAACACTCCCGGCATCGGCGGTGTGTTGCGCAGCGCAGTTAAGCGTCTGGGCGAACCCGTGATCCGTTCCGCAGTTAAACGCGCAGTCCAGGAAATGGCGCGGCAATTCGTACTGGGGGAAACCATCGAAGGCGCCCTCAAGCGTGGCTCTGGCATGATGGCCAAAGGCTACAGCTATTCTTTCGACATGCTCGGCGAGGCGGCCCTTACTGAGGACGACGCCCTTAAGCATTTCGACGACTACGCTACCGCCATTCGCACCATCGGACACCAGGAATCCCCACAAGCTGGGGCTGGCATATCGGTCAAACTTTCGGCCCTCTATGCGCGCTATGAACCCGCGCAAAAAGCCAAGGTTATGGAAATTCTCCTGCCCCGCGTCAAAGAGCTGGTGCTCATGGCAAAAGAGCGCAACATGGGCTTTAATATCGACGCCGAAGAAGCCGCGCGCCTCGACATTCTGCTCGATATCACTGAGGCCCTGATCTCCGATCCCGACCTCGGCGATTGGACGGGTTTTGGCTTTGTCGTTCAAGCCTATGGGCAGCGGGCAAGCTATGTCATCGATTGGCTCGCAGCCCTCTCGAATGCCCATAACCGCCCGATCATGGTCCGCCTCGTCAAAGGTGCCTATTGGGACACCGAGATCAAACACGCTCAAGAGCTTGGCCTCACAGGCTATGCCGTTTTCACAACAAAACCCGCGACCGATATCTCCTACATTGCTTGTGCGCGCCGCCTTTTCGCAGCGGGCGACACGATCTTTCCACAATTCGCAACCCACAACGCACATACGATTGTCGCCATTCGCACCATCGCCCCCAAAGGCGCGCGGTACGAGTTTCAGCGTCTGCATGGCATGGGTGAATCCGTCCACGAAAGAGTCCGCGAAACCTATGGCGATGCCTGTCGGATTTACGCCCCCGTCGGCACCCACAAAGACCTGCTGGCCTATCTGGTGCGTCGTCTTCTTGAGAACGGTGCAAACAGTTCCTTCGTCAACCAAATCGTTGACAGTTCTGTGCCTGCAAGCGAAGTCGCAGCAGACCCGTTTTCCCTCGAAACCACCAGCACCCTCCCAACAGGCGACGCGCTCTTTCAGCCCGAAAGACGCAACTCTGCGGGTATTGATTTCGACTATCCACCCGATCTTGCAAAAACCCTCGCGGCACGCGCGCCCTTTATGAAGTCAAGCTTCACCGCCGCCCCCACAAATGCCACCGATCTCACCACTGGCGAGGACGTGCAGAATCCCAACGATTTTTCGGACATCGTCGGAACGGTACACCACGCCTCCCCTGAACAAATTGAGGATGCATTCGCGCAAGCAAAACCTTGGGAGGCATTGCACCCCGAGCGCATTCTTGTGCTCAATCGTGCAGCGGATCTCTTTGAGGAAGAAGTCGGACAGGTCTTTGCGATCCTCGCACGCGAGGCCGGCAAAACGCTCCCCGACTGCCTTGCTGAACTGCGTGAAGCCGTTGATTTCATTCGGTACTATGCAGTTCAAGCCCAAGCCAGCCCGCAACCGGCTGTTGGGATTTTCGCCTGTGTTTCCCCTTGGAATTTCCCGCTGGCGATCTTTACGGGCCAAATCGTGGCAGCGCTCTCGACGGGGAATGCCGTGCTGGCCAAACCTGCCGAAAGCACACCACTGATTGCGGCTTTGGCGGTCTCGCTGTTTCACAAAGCAGGCGTACCAAAGACAGCGCTACAACTCCTACCCGGCACTGGCGCGACCGTTGGCCAAGCCCTAACTTCCGATCCGCGCGTCGATGGCGTTTGCTTTACGGGGTCAACGGGAACGGCCCACAGAATCCGCAAGAATATTGCCAACAATCTCTCGACCGGCGCTCCCTTGGTTGCCGAGACGGGCGGCATAAACGCGATGATCGTCGACAGCACGGCCCTTATGGAACAGGCCGTTTCGGATGTGATCGCGAGCGCGTTTCAATCCGCGGGCCAACGCTGTTCTGCGCTGCGCTGCGTCTATGTGCAGTCAGACGTTGCACATGAATTTGAAACCATGATCGCGGGGGCAATGGAATTGTTGAATATCGGCGACCCTGCTGATATTTCAACCGATATTGGCCCTGTTATCAGTGAGGTAGCGCGCAAGAGCATTCAGGACTACATCGACGAAGCCCGTACAAATGGGCGTGTTATGAAGGAACTTGCACGCCCTGAAAACGGTCATTTCGTCGGGCCAACTCTGCTTAAAACGCCTGGTGGCTTGAAGGACATGCCGCGCGAAGTTTTTGGCCCCGTCTTGCATTACACCACGTTCAACAGCGAAGATTTTGAACGCGTTTTGGCCGATGTGAACGCCAGTGGATACGGGCTTACCTTCGGTCTCCACAGCCGGATCGATGCCCGCGTTGAAGTCGTCAAAGCCACGCTCAACGTCGGCAACCTCTATGTGAATCGCAACCAGATTGGGGCTATCGTTGGAAGCCAACCCTTTGGCGGGGAGGGATTATCCGGCACAGGCCCCAAGGCGGGCGGGCCCTATTATCTTGCGCGATTTACGCGGCCAAATGCACCCGACGACCAAGAGCCCAGAGAGCCCTATGTCGACGAGCCGACCCCCTATGGCACAGGCGAAATCTTCCCGCTGCCGGAACGTCTTCTTCCGGGACCAACGGGCGAAGCAAACACCCTTTGGACCTCTCCCAGAGCGCCCCTTTTGTGCCTTGGACCAAGCGTCGCGGCGCAAAATGCCCAAGCAGCCGCCGTTCAGGCGCTTGGGGGTGCGGCGATTGTTGGACGTCTCGCGCCTCAGCAACTCACTGATTTAGAAGGGATTTCTGGCGCAATCTATTGGGGAGATCACAGCGATCCAGAAGCGCGTGCTTATGTACAAGCGCTTTCGGAGCGTGAAGGGCCGATCCTGCCGTTCATCACCTCGCATCCTGACATCGCGCATGCTTTGCATGAACGTCATCTGTGCGTTGACACCACAGCGGCGGGCGGAAATGCGGCCCTTTTGGCAGAGGGAGGCCTCTAGCGCTTGACCAAAACTCGCGAATAGGCAAGCTACCCAAATGCTTCCTATTCGCGACCACAACCCATCGACCCGCAAACCGTATGTGACCCATGCGCTCATTTTTCTGAATGTCGCAATTTTCGTCAGCTACTACATGAAATTGGGCGTCCCATCCGAGATAAATCCGTTCCTCGCCCACTGGGCGTTGGTGCCACAGTGGGTTATGAATGGTGAAGGGCTTTATACGCCTTTGACAGCAATGTTCCTGCATGGCGGCATTATGCACCTTGCAGGTAACATGTTGTTTTTATACATTTTTGGCGACAATCTCGAAGATCAGCTTGGACATATTGGGTTCCTTGTCTTTTACTTTATTGGCGGGGTCGCCGCCGGATTTGGGCATGCGATTTCGGACCCGAATTCCCTCACTCCGATGATCGGCGCTTCGGGGGCGATTGCCGCAGTGATGGGCGGGTATTTACTGTTATTCCCGCGCGCCAAAGTGGATGTATTCTTCTTTTTCCTTGTGTTTTTCAGAATTTTCGCGCTGCCCGCGTGGATTGTTTTGGGGGTTTGGTTTGGCATTCAGGCCGTTAACAGCGCGATTATGACCGCTGATAGCAGTGGCGTTGCCTATTGGGCGCATTCTGGCGGGTTCGTTGCGGGGGCGCTTATGATGATCCCGTTTTGGCTCAGCCAAGGCGGCACCGGATTTTGGAGACGCACCCATGGTCACGCCCCCAATCCCGAAGCGAAATACCCTGTGTCGCGGAGTTCGATTCCAAGCGTGCGACGGCGCAAATAAAAAGGGAACCGAAAGGCCCCCTTTTTTAAAATTTTTAAACACCGCAGAGGGACTTTTTTAAAGTTTTTAAACCTTTTTGAAGCCCGTTTTAGCCGCGAATGACCTTGGCAAAGCGTTCGAACATCGGCTCGTTGGCACAGATGACCGAGCCGCTTTCAATAATGTTGTCGCCCTTGGCGAGAGGTTCCACGAGGGCACCCGCTTCGCGCGCGAGCACGAGGCCAGCGGCCATGTCCCACGGCTTGAGGCGACGCTCCCAGAAGCCATCATAGCGACCAGCAGCCACATAAGCGAGATCGAGGGAAGCCGCGCCCCAGCGACGTACACCAGCACAGGCCGGAAGGATGCGCGCAAGATCTTGAAGCGTGTCTGGCAAATCGCCGCGACCAGCAAAAGGTAGACCCGTTGCGTAAATCGTTTCGATCATATGTGTGCGACCAGAGGCGCGAATGCGACCTTCGTTCATCCAAGCGCCTTGGCCTTTTTCGGCAAAGAAGGTTTCGTCCTTGCAGGGGTCAAAAACCACGCCCGCAACGATTTCGCCTTTGTGCTCCAAAGCAACCGAAACGGCCCAATGCGGCAAGCCGTGGAGGAAGTTTGTGGTGCCATCAAGCGGATCGACAATCCAACGGCGTGTGGGGTCTGTTCCGGGGATTTCTGCACTCTCTTCGGCCAACCAACCGTAGGTCGGGCGCGCTTCCATCAAGTCTTCTTTGAGAATTTCTTCGGCGGTAATATCGGCTTTGGAGACGAAGTCGCCCGCACCCTTTACCGAAACCTGAAGGTTTTCTACTTCGCGGAAGTCTTTTGCCAGGCTGCGACCAGCCCGACGGGCGGCTTTCACCATGATATTAAGATTCGCACTGCCGATCATGAGGGTACTCCATTGATAAGATCGCGCATATACGCGGCGACAGCCGATTTGCCAAGCCAAAAGGCGCTATTAGATTAAACAGTCGCCCTTAAGCGTTGGAGCTTCACGGGTTCGGTGCGCGCCAAACGAATAAAATGCGCCATAAAAGGTTTTTGGATGTCGTCGGTGCGCACGGCGGCATAGAGGCGTTTTGTGGCCCCCTTTTTGCCTAACGGGCGCGTGACATAATCGGAGTTGTAGCGCACTTCGCGCACGACCCAATCGGGCAACACGGCTACCCCGCGATTAGAGGCGACGAGCAAAAGGATGACGGCCGTCAGTTCGACCTGACGAATGGCGGCGGGTTCGATTTTGGCGGGTGTGAGGAACTCGGTGAACACATCCAGACGGGTACGATCGACGGGATAGGTTATGAGGGTCTCGCCGCGCAAATCCTCGGGTTCGATGAATTCTTTTTTGGCCAGCGGATGACTTGCGGCCGCGACAAAGACAGGCTCATAGTCAAAAAGCGGTGAGAATTGAATGCCTTCCAGCGTTTCGGGGTCTGAGGAGACGACCAGATCAACGCCCTCTTTTTGCAAGGCAGGCAGAGCATCAAAGGCCAAGCCGGGGCGGATATCGACATCGACATCGGGCCAAGCCTTGCGAAACTCTTCGAGCACGGGAAAGAGCCACTCAAAACAGGCGTGGCATTCAATTGCGATATGCAAGCGGCCAGACTTGCCAGAGATCAGCCCTGCGAATTCGGCCTCAAGGGCGGCGACTTCGGGGAGGACCTTCTCGGCCAACCGTAGAAGTTTCATCCCAGCGGGGGAGAGTTTCATCGGTTTGGTGCGACGAATGAAAAGCTCCACCCCCGCCTGATCCTCAAGCCCCTTTACTTGGTGCGAAAGCGCCGATTGTGTGGTATTGAGGAGATCAGCCGCGCGGGCCAAACCGCCAGCCTCGTGAATGGCTTTGATCGTTCGCAGGTGCCGGAATTCCAGGTGCATTATGCATGAGCCTCATATTAATCTTGAGAATTATGAATTTGTCTCACATTGCGAGATGTGAGACAAGGGTTCAAGCCAAAAGGACGGATACAAAATGACAACGACACAGACGCCGCGCATTTCTTTCGAGTTTTTCCCACCGCAATCCTTGGAGGCCTCTTTTCGGCTTTGGGATACGGTGCGCGCCTTGGCCCCTCTTGAGCCTAGCTTTTCATCGGTGACCTATGGCGCAGGGGGCACGACACGTGACTTGACCCATGAAGCGGTCGCCACGATCCACAAAAATTACGGCCTGAATGTTGCGGCGCACCTTACCTGTGTGGACGCAACCCGCGAAGAAACCATGCAGATTGCGCAATCCTATTCCGATGCTGGCGTGACGGAAATTGTGGCGCTGCGCGGTGATGCGCCCAAGGGAGCGGAGTCGTTTACGGCGCATCCAGACGGATTTTCGGATGCATGTGAGTTGATCGAAGCCCTCGCGGATACGGGGAAATTCAAGCTGCGTGTTGGCGCCTATCCTGAACCGCACCCCGATTCGCCCTCATCGCAGGCCGATGTTGATTGGCTAAAACGCAAGATTGATGCAGGGGCGCATTCGGCGATCACCCAGTTCTTTTTTGAAGCGGATACGTTTTTTCGCTTCCGCGATGCCTGTGTAAAAGCGGGTATTGATGCGCCGATTATTCCGGGCATTTTGCCGATCCAAAGCTGGAAAGGCGCACAACGCTTTGCGGCACGTTGTGGCACCTCGGTTCCGACTTGGGTTGCGGAAGCGTTTGAGAAGGCGGAGCGCGATGATCGGAGCGAACTTTTGGCGACGAGCCTGTGTACAGAGCTATGTTCGGACCTGCTTGACGGCGGTGTTGAGGACTTGCATTTCTATACGCTCAACCGTCCAGAACGCACGCGTGATGTGTGTCATGCGCTGGGAATTACACCGTCGAAAGTCTTGCAAAACGTCGCATAACTTTAGCTGGCGGGTTCACTTTGTAGCCGCTCGAGCGAAGATTTTTGCGGGTGATCGCGGGGCACCGACGGATGAATGCTCTCGGAGGGGTCACGTCCGACTTTGCGTTTCCAACGGGACACAAACATCGGCCCCCAGCGGTACTGCGTTGTGACCGAAGGCGCGGTTACATCGCAGGGGTATTGCGCGCGCCATCCGTTTGGGAGCGTCAGGCCGAGCGCCTCGGCTTGCTCTAACATCCAGACGAGGGGAATGTTGGAGAGCGGTCGGGCAGCCTCAAACCCGCCCAATTGCCCACCGATATCGGCATGGTGTCCGCGAAACCACATTTGCTCCACATGACCTGTCCACGAGGGCGAACTTTCCCACATGACGGGCGCAAAGGTCTGGCGCGTTTCGTCAAGCGCCAAAGCCTGAAACCCATTGCGCACGGAGGTTCCAAGGTGGGGGCTGTGAAAGGCGTGACGGTGATCGGTGAGGCGCCAGAGGAAGGGTATTGGCAGGCCGAGCGCTTTGACCGTTTCCCAAACGCCGACCATTTCAATCTCGATACGCGGGTGGCAAAATGCTGCGCGAAAGGCGTGGATTGAGTCAGTGTCGGCGGGGCCTTGATACAGGCGATAGGCTTGGCGAATGTTGCGTTCGGTGGCGTGGTGCGGTTTGAGCAAGCCGACTTGTTCTATCATCCCCGCCAAGGAGCGCACGGTAAACGCGCCGCGTGAATATCCAAACAGGTAGATGCGATCCTCGGTGTGATAGCGGCTGGCCAGAAAACCATAAGTGCGGCGGATTTGGCGATTAATGCCGCGCCCTTCGATGACGTCCCGTGTGCTGCGCCAATCGGGCCATTGGATACCGGATTCATACCGCAGGTTTGGGCGATCTCGGGCAGGAAGGCTGCACAGAAGTTTATAGAGCAGACCGGCGTTGGAGCGCAGCCCGTCGTCGAGGCTTGAGAGCGTTCCATCAAGGATAATCACATGATTTTGAGCACCGCGATGCGGCGTTAACGGCGGTTGCTCGACCTCCTTTTTGAGGCGAAGCCAACGCAGTAAGTGATCACGCAGCCTTGTCATGAGCCTCCTGCAGGAGGGCCCAAACGCGCGACGGAGTGAAGGGCATATCGGCCTGTTTTACACCACGTGCATGCAGTGCGTCCTGCACCGCATTGGCGACGGCAGCCATGCTTCCGACGGTGCCCGCCTCGCCGCAGCCCTTCATACCCATCGGGTTGGCCGTGGAGGGGGTTGGCTCGGTGGTGAAGTCCACGAAGGGCATATCATCGGCGCGGGGCATGCCGTAATCCATGAAACTCGCACTCAGGAGTTGGCCTTCGGCGTCGTAAACGACATGTTCCGAGATCACTTGACCCAGCCCTTGGGCCACGCCGCCGTGAACTTGGCCTGCGACCAACATCGGGCTGATGAGATTGCCGAAATCATCGGTCACCGTATAACGCACCACGCTTGTTTTGCCGGTTTCAGGATCGATCTCGACCTCGGCGACATGGGCGCCGTTTGGATACGAGCGCCCCGGTATTTCGGCGCGGGCTTCGAACGTCAGTAAATCAGTGCGACCGTCGACCCGCGCCATCTCGGCCACCTCAAGCATGGTCGGGGCAAGGTTGGAGGCGTCGGCGCGGAACTGGTTATCGTCAAAGGAGATTTGCGCAGCGTCGACGCCCATTTTCTCGGCCAAATAGGGGGTGAATTGCGCCACGATTTTGGCCACGGCCGCGAGGGTCACGTGGGTTTGTACTGTGACCGAGCGCGAACCGCCCGTGCCGCCGCCCTTGGCTATGCGGTCGCTGTCGCCTTGAACCACTTCGATAAGCTCCATCGGGATACCCGATTGATCCGACAGGAAGGTGGCGTAGACGGTTTCGTGCCCTTGGCCGTTGCTTTGGGTGCCGACGTAGATTTTGGCGGTGCCGTCCTCAACGAACTCAACTTTTACCGCCTCCGAAGGGTCGCCAAGGATGCTTTCGATGTAGAAACACAGGCCAAGGCCGCGCAACTTGCCGCTAGCTTCGCTTTTGGCACGGCGATCTGCGAAACCTGCCACGTCACATTCGGATTCAACCCGCGTGAGGACGCGGTCAAAATCGCCAACGTCATAGAGTTCACCCGTGGCGCTCGTGTAGGGGAAGGCGTCTTTGGGGATGAAGTTTTTGCGGCGCAATTCCCATGGATCGACGCCCAATTCGCGGGCGGCTTGGTCCATTGTACGTTCTAGCGCGAAGATGGCTTCGGGGCGGCCCGCGCCGCGATAGGCGTCGGTTTGGGTGGTGTTGGTATAGATGCCCTTCACGGCGTGGAATGTGGTGGTGCAATCGTATGTTCCCATCAAAACCTTGGAAAAAAGCTCGGTTTGAATGGGCTGTCCGAATTGCGAATTATAGGCACCGAGGTTGTTGACGGTGGTGACGCGGTAGGCTTGGATTTTGTGGTTTTCGTCGAAGGCCAATTCGCAGGTCGAAATCAGGTCGCGGCCAGCGTTATCCGACAACATGCTTTCGGAACGGTCGCCCATCCAGCGCACGACACGGCCCAAGGATTTGGCAGCGGCGGCGACCAGAAAGTTTTCCGGATAGGCCATGGCTTTCATGCCAAAACCACCGCCGACGTCGGGGTTGGTGATGCGGATATCTTCGGGGTCCATCTTGAAGGCGTGCGCGATTTGATCTTTGTGCTCCCAGACGCCCTGTGCATTGATGGCGACGTGCAAACGGGTGCCGTCCCACTCGGCATACGCGCCGCGCGGCTCCATTGAATTGACGATAATGCGGTTATCGACCACCTTGGCTGTGATGTGATGCGCGGCGGCGTCAAACGCGGCTTGGGTGGCGGCCTCATCGCCCATCGACCAATCAAAGGCAATGTTATCAGGAGCTTCGGGGTGGATGAGCGCGTCACTTGGGATGGGGTCTGCGGAGACGGGAAGATCGGTATAGTCAAATTCGATCAGTTCAGCGGCGTCGCGGGCCAAGGCCAGCGTATCGGCGACGATGAAGGCGATGGCCTCGCCGACAAACCGCACACGACCCTTAGCCAAAATCGGCCGCAGGGGCGCGGCCCCTTTGGAGCCGTCGCGATTTTTCACGGTCGCGCCCTTCATGCCTATATTCATGCCCATTGCATCTAGATCGGCGGCAGTTAAAACCGCGTGAACGCCCTCCGCCTCCAAGGCCTCACTCACATCCAAATTCACGATGTCCGCGTGGGCCACCGACGAGCGGAACACATATCCGTAAAGAGCATTCGCCGGAACGATATCGTCCACATAGCGTCCCTGCCCCGTTAGAAACCGAACATCTTCGGTTCGTAACACAGACTGACTTTTTCCAAACTTTTCCATAGTGCCTCCACGCGTTTTGGGTATCTTTAGCGCCCATGTTCCAAGTGTCCAGAGCGATGGCCTAAATCCATGGATAAAGTGGCACCCTGCGCGGGAAAACGCGGATATTGCACAATAATTGGCGTTCATCCTTGACAGATCATGCGATACATATCGTAACAATCGGTAGAACAAACGACATATAGGACAGGCGCTATGGACCCTCTTGATCGCAACATTTTGGCACAATTATCCAGCGATGCGCGCCTGTCTGTGGCGGTATTGGCACGCAATCTTGGGGTGGCGCGCTCGACCATTCAGGCGCGAATTGCGCGGCTTGAAAAGCAAAACATCATCGCGGGATATACGTTGCGGATCGGGGCCTTAACACAAGAATCGCGGATTCATACGACGGTTTTACTGACGGTTGAGCCAAATGCGCACCTGATCGTGTTGGCGGGTTTGCGCACCATTCCGGAGGTGGAGCGTGTCTCGACCACAAGCGGGCGGTTCGACCTTTTGCTGCAAGTTGTCTGTTCCACACCGCCCGCCCTCAACGATGTCCTCGACCAAATCGGCGAAATCAGCGGTGTGCAAAGGAGTGAGAGTTTGATCCACTTGGCCACAAAACTTGACCGCACGACATAATTTGTAAAGCGCGCCCTTCCCCTTGGGCTGTGCATTCTATAAGGCATTCGGGACAGATTTTTTGCGCGGACACCGTGGCAAACCAATGGACTTAGCAAGATTGAGGGCCAAAAATGGCGATGGAAAAAACATTCGACGCGCGTGAAGCCGAAGCACGTATTTACGCGAAATGGGAAGACGAAGGCGCGTTCAAAGCGGGGGCAAATGCCAGCCGCGAAGAAACCTTTGCGATCATGATCCCACCACCGAATGTCACGGGCAATTTGCACGTGGGTCACGCCTTTAACAACACGCTTCAGGATATCCTCACGCGGCAAAAACGCATGCAGGGGTATGACACTTTGTGGCAGCCAGGCACCGACCACGCGGGCATTGCGACACAGATGATTGTGGAGCGCAAGCTGGCCGCTGAGAGCCTTCCGACCCGCGCCGAGATGGGGCGCGAAGCCTTTTTGGAGAAGGTTTGGGAGTGGAAAGAGGAGTCCGGTGGCAACATCAAGAACCAGCTTAAGCGCCTTGGATCAACCTGTGATTGGTCGCGTGAAGCCTTTACGATGGACCCAAACTTCCACGATGCCGTGATCAAGACCTTCGTGAAAATGTACAACGATGATCTGATTTATCGTGGCAAGCGCCTTGTGAATTGGGACCCCCATTTTGAGACCGCGATTTCGGATCTTGAGGTGGAGAATATCGAAGTTGACGGCCATATGTGGCACTTCAAATACCCGCTCGCGGGGGGGCAAACATATGAATACGTTGAAAAAGACGAAGACGGCGTTGAGACATTGCGCGAGACCCGCGACTATATCGCGATTGCGACAACCCGCCCTGAAACCATGCTGGGCGATGGTGCGGTTGCAGTGCATCCGGACGACGCGCGCTATGCGCCAATCGTTGGCATGCTCTGTGAAATTCCCGTTGGCCCCAAAGAGAGCCGCCGTTTAATCCCGATCATTACCGATGAATATCCCGAGATGGATTTCGGCTCGGGCGCGGTAAAAATCACCGGAGCCCACGACTTTAACGACTATCAGGTTGCCAAGCGTGGCGGCATTCCGATGTATAACCTGATGGATACAAAGGCCGCCATGCGCGCGGATGGGCGCCCCTATGTTGAGGAAGCCGCCACCGCACAAGCCATTGCAAACGGGGACTTGGAATTCGACGAGGCGATGATCGCCGCGATGAATTTGGTGCCCGAAGCCTATCGCGGATTGGATCGTTTTGAGGCGCGCAAAGCGGTGATTGCAGATATTACGGCCGAGGGTTTGGCTGTGATGACGACCGAGGTGCGCAAGGACGACGAGGGCGAGGAGTTCACGGTTTTCGTGCCCTACGTCGAAAGCAAAAAGATCATGCAGCCGTTTGGGGACCGCTCCAAAGTGGTTATTGAGCCAATGCTGACGGATCAGTGGTTTGTGGATACGGCGAAAATCGTTGGCCCTGCGCTGGAAGCTGTACGCGAAGGTCGTGTGAATATCATGCCCGAGTCTGGCGAGAAAGTATTCTATCACTGGCTGGAAAACATCGAGCCTTGGTGTATTTCACGCCAACTTTGGTGGGGCCATCAGGTGCCTGTTTGGTACGATGAGGACGGGGCGTTTTTCTGTGCGCCGACCGAAGCGGAAGCCCAAGCACAGGCAGGCGACAAGGTTCTGACCCGTGACCCCGACGTTTTGGACACATGGTTCTCGTCTGGCCTTTGGCCCATGGGGACGCTTGGTTGGCCTGAGCAGACGCCGGAATTGGCGAAATATTACCCGTCGGATGTGTTGATCACGGGGCAGGATATCCTGTTTTTCTGGGTCGCGCGGATGATGATGATGTCGCAAGCCGTTGAAAAGAAAGACCCCTTCCATACGGTATACCTCCACCAACTCGTGCGTGACGAGAAGGGCGAGAAGATGTCGAAAACCCGCGGCAATGTGATTGATCCGCTGGAAATTGTGGACGTTTACGGCGCGGACGCGTTGCGGTTTACCATGGCGCAAATGGCGGCGATGGGCGGGGTTTTGAAGCTGTCTGAGGACCGGATTAAAGGCTATCGCAACTTTGGCACCAAGCTGTGGAATGCGGCGCGCTTTGCCGAGATGAACGAATGCGTTCCCTCGCCAGATTTCGACACAAGCAGCGTTAAGCAGACGGCGAATAAGTGGATCATCGGCGAAGCGGCAAAAGCACGAATTGACGTGGACGCAGCGCTTGAGGCCTATCGTTTCAACGACGCGGCCAACACGCTATATGCGTTTGTCTGGGGCAAGGTTTGCGATTGGTACGTTGAGTTTGCCAAGCCGCTATTCTATTCCGAAGACGATAAAATCATTGCAGAAACACGCGCGACAATGGCGTGGGTTATTGATCAATGCCTCATCCTTTTGCATCCGATCATGCCCTTCATAACTGAAGAGCTTTGGTCCTCGATTGCGGCACGTCCCAAGATGTTGATCCACACGGATTGGCCGACGTATGGCGAAGACATCATGGACAAGGACGCGGATGGCGAGATGAATTGGGTCATCGGATTGATCGAAGCGATCCGCTCTATTCGCGCCGAAATGCGAGTGCCTGCGGGGGCGAAATTGCCCATGTTGCAAATGCAACTCGACACAAAACAGCAAGACGCCCTTGCACGCAACGAAGCGATTGTGTGCAAATTGGCCCGTATCGAGAGCATCACGCCGGTTTCCGAACTGCCCAAAGGCTGTGTGACGATCGCCGTGACAGGCGGTACCTTCGCGCTTCCGATCGCCGATATCATTGATTTGGATGCAGAAAAATCGCGTCTTGAGAAAGCGGCAGAGAAGCAGAAGAAGGAATATGGCGGTTTAAAAGGGCGGTTGAGCAACCCGAAATTCGTGGCCTCGGCCCCTGAAGAAGTGGTTGCGGAAAGTCGTGTGCGGATGGCGGAACTTGAGGCAGAAGCCGAAAAACTCGCCGCCGCATTGCAAAGACTTGCCGATCTTGTTTAACTCTGGTTGGGCCGTGTAAATTCGGCCCAACGCTGCATTTTATGGGATTTTCGCCAATGAAAACACCACGACAAACGCGCCTTGCTCAAACGCTTCCGGCCTCGGTGCCCTTCGTTGGGCCTGAAACCCAAGAACGCAAACGCGGCAAGGTTTTTGCAGCGCGGCTTGGCGCGAATGAGAGCGTTTTTGGCCCCTCACCCCGCGCCATTGCGGCGATGCAAAAAGCGGCCAAAGACGTCTGGATGTATGGCGACCCTGAAAGCTATGATTTAACCCACGCGCTGGCGAAAAAGCACGGTGTCGCGCCGGAAAATATTCTTGTCGGCGAAGGTATCGACGGGATTTTGGGCTATACGGTGCGCCTATTTATGGAGCCGGGTGAAACGGTGGTGACCTCGGCGGGGGCCTATCCGACCCTCAATTATCACGTCGCGGGGTTTGGCGGAAATATCGTCACCGTGCCGTTTACCGGCGACCACGAAGACCCCAAAGCCCTTGTTGCGAAAGCCCATGAAGTGGGGGCGAAAATCGTCTATTTGGCCAATCCTGACAACCCGATGGGAACGTGGCATTACGGCCCGATGATTGACGACATGATCGCCGCCTTGCCCAAGGGCTGCCTGCTGATCTTAGATGAGGCCTATATCGAATTTGCGCCGCAACACACTGCGCCCGACTTGGATGTGACGAACCCGCAAGTCCTCAGAATGCGCACATTTTCAAAAGCTTATGGCATGGCGGGCGCGCGGGTTGGTTATGCGATTGGCCACGCAGAGAACATCCAAGCCTTCAACAAAATCCGCAACCATTTCGGCATGTCGCGCATCTCGCAGGCGGGTGCGCTTGAGGCATTTGCAGACACGACCTACCTTGCGGAGACCTTGGAAAAAGTCGCCCATGCCCGCGAGCACCTCTATCAGATTGCGCAGGAAAATGGCCTAACCGCCCTGCCCTCGGCTACGAATTTCGTCACGATGGATTGCGGGCGAGATGGCGCATTTGCCAAGCGGGTTTTGGCGGAACTTTTGGCGCGCGATATCTTTGTTCGCATGCCGTTTGTTGCCCCACAGGATCGGTGCATTCGCGTTTCAGCCGCCACCGAGACAGACCTCGCGCTGTTTGCGCGGGCCTTGCCCGAAGCGTTGCAAGCGGCCAGCCGTTAAGCCTCTGAGATCACCCGCGTTGCGGCCTCTAAAGCGCCGTTTCCATGGGGGATTTTCAACGCTTTGAGGCCTGCGTCGATGCAAGCGAGCGTGCCCAAAACCATATGCGCATTCACGTGGCCCATGTGTCCGATGCGGAAATACCCGTGCCATTCGGGGGAGCCGCCGGGCGCCATACCGAGGCCAATTCCAAGTGTCACGCCGAGGTTTTTGGTGAGGTAGTCGCGCAAGGCCGTACCGAGGGGGGCGTCTATTTTTACCGAGGTAACCGCATGGCTTCGCAGGGCTGGATCCGTGACATTCATCCGGATAGAGCCCTCCTGCCCCCATGCATCGAGTGCCGCCCAAACCGCGTTGGCGAGGATTTCATGGCGGCGATATGCGGAGTCTAAACCCTCTTCGTGGACCAACATATTGAGGGCTTCGCGCAGGGCAAAAAGATGGTGCGTGGGCGCGGTTCCGCAGAAATATTCATAGAATTCTTGCGGGTTACCACGCACCGTCCAATCCCAATATTTGGAGATTTGACCTAAGGCTGCACGGGTTTTTTCGGCCTTGTCATTATAAAACACAAAGCCAATTCCGGGGGGAGTCATCAGGCCTTTTTGGCTGGCGGCAATCATGACGTCGACGCCCCATGCGTCCATTTGGAACTCTTCGCAGCCAAGGCTGGCGATGCAATCCACCATCAGGAGTGCCGGGTGACCGACGGCGTCAATTGTCTCGCGTAATGCCTTAATGTCGTTGCGGAAGGATGTGGATGTATCCACATGAACGGTGGTTACCGCTTTGATTTCATGGGCTGTATCCGCCCGAAGAGCGGCTGCAACTTGCGTCAAATCTAATGTGGAATGCAGCCCGAAATCCAGCACTTGGGTTTCAATTCCCATAGCCGTGGCCATTTCGCCCCAGCCAATGCCAAAGCGACCCGTTGCCAACACCAGCGCTTTATCCCCGCGTTTTAGGGTGTTGGCGATGGCCGCTTCCCAGATGCCGTGGCCGTTCGCGATATAAATCGCAGCGCGGTGACGTGTTCCGGCGATAGCTTTTAGATCGGGGATCAAGGTGGCGACCATCTCGACCAATGCGCCTGTATAGATATTGGGCGCGGGTTGGTGCATGGCTTGCAAAACGCGGTCTGGCATGACCGATGGGCCTGGAATGGCGAGGTAGTGGCGTCCGTTAGCAAGGCTCATTCTGGTCTCCGTCAATTGGCTATGGAACCCGCTTACTCGGGAAATTCCGACCCGTCAATCGCCGCCGCGCCTGTCTTGCGTTGACCACGTATCAGGGTTAAACAATTGTCTAGTCTAGCCGCGATTGAGAGACACTTTTGCCCCATTCTGCTCCTCGGAATCCCCCCCACGCTCCCACGCTTTCGGGCTATACATCGCGCGAATTGTTCCGCCGTTTATGGCATGATTATTTGCGCCGATATTCGGGTCTCATGCTGGTTGCGTTCTTTTTCATGGTTATTGAGGGCGGCTCGCTTGGGGTGTTGTCCTACTTGCTGCAACCAATGTTTGACCAGATTTTCATCGCGGGGGATTCTGCGGCTATTTGGCGGGTTGGGGGGCTTATCGTGGCCCTGTTTTTTGCGCGCGCGATTAGTAATCTTGTGCAAAAAACGCTGCTAACGACGGTTGCGCAGCGCACGTCCACGACCATGCAAAAAGAGCTTGTGGGGCATCTGATGACGCTTGATAGCCAGTTCTTTCAAAAGAACTCTCCCGGGGCGCTGATGGAGCGTGTTCAAGGCGATACGCTGGCGGTTCAAGGCGTTTGGAGCGTGATTATTTCGGGGGTCGGGCGCGATTTCATCTCGTTGCTTGCGCTTATGTATGTGGCGATCCAAGTGGACTTGATTTGGACCCTGATTTCCATTGCAGGCATCCCTCTGCTTCTTCTGCCGATGGTGGTATTGCAGAAATATATTCGTCGCAAAACCAATGCGTTACGGGTTGAGGCCAGTTTGCGCTCGACCCAACTCGACGAGATTTTTCACGGGATCAACCCGATCAAACTCAACGTCATGGAGAGCTATCAACAGAGCCGTTTCAACTATATTATTGGCCGCATTGTGCGGGCCGAAATCAAGACAGCCGCCGGACGGGCGTTTATTCCGTCGATGATTGATATCATGACGGGTTTTGGGTTCCTTGGCGTGTTGGTTTTTGGCGGCCAAGACATTGTGACGGGGGATAAAACCGTCGGCCAGTTCATGAGCTTTTTCTCGGCGATGGGTCTGACGTTTCAACCCATGCGGCGTTTGGGTTCCATCGCGGGCACATGGCAGGTTGCAGCGGCGAGTTTGCAACGTTTGTATACACTATTTGACGAGCGCCCGACCATCTTGTCGCCAGCCGTTTCAAAGGGAACCGAGGCATTTTCGGGTGATGTGACCCTGCGAAATGTTGAGTTTTCCTACGGCGATACGCCCGTTTTACATGATGTGAGTTTTGTGGCGAAAGCGGGCGAAACCACGGCACTCGTGGGGGCGTCGGGGGCGGGGAAAAGTACCGTTTTCAACCTCCTCACGCGCCTGATTGAGCCAACCAGTGGCGCGGTTTTGGTTGGGGGTGTGCCGGTTGCAGATTTTGATCTTTCTATCCTGCGGCATTCGTTTTCGGTGGTGTCACAGGACTCGCTTTTGTTTGACGAAACCTTGCGCGACAATGTTTTGATGGGGCACACGGATATTACAGAGGTAGACCTTGAACGCGCGCTTGAGGCGGCGCATGTGACGGATTTCCTTGGTCAGCTTCCCGATGGGCTGGCGAGCCCAGCTGGCCCCCGTGGTACGAACCTTTCTGGCGGTCAGCGGCAGCGGGTGGCCATTGCACGGGCCCTGTTGCGCCGCTCGCCAATACTGCTGCTGGATGAGGCAACATCCGCGCTGGATGCCAAATCCGAGGTCTTTGTGCAGTCGGCACTGGAGGAGCTTTCAAAGGGGCACACGGCGATTGTGATTGCGCATCGCCTCTCGACGGTACGAAATGCGCATAAAATTGTCGTTATGGATCAGGGGCGCGTGGTTGAAGAAGGCACGCACGATGAACTTTTAGCCCGATCGGGGACCTATGCGGCGCTCTATGCCATGCAATTCAAAACCGAGGAAGACGTTACTTCTTAGCGTAGGACTGCGCTAATTTCTTTGGGTCAGCGCCCAATTTATAGCGCAGAAGTGTCGTTAGATTTCGCAGGGAACGTTTGGCATAGCCTTGTTCGCGGTAACGTGCGGCGCTGGTTTGAGACTGAAAACCGCCGCGTTTGAGCCGCCCTTTGAGGGCTTTGGCGAGGGCGACATCTTCCATGAGCGGAATGTCAGGATAGCCGCCGACCTCGTCGTATAAAGCCCGCGAAATCAGTAGGGTTTGATCGCCATAGGGCAGCCCAAAAAGGCGGGACCGCAAGTTGGCGCCACGGGCCGTCATCCGCGCCATCATGGCGTCATCGCGTAAAACCAGATCGCCGTATCCAGCATCCGTTTCCTGCGCGATAAACCTTGAGACATGCGCGCTCCACCCCTCCGAGAGATGGGAATCGGCATGGAGGAAGAGCAGCCATTCGCCCGAACAGGCCGCCGCCCCAAGGGAGAGTTGCGCCCCCCGCCCCACCGCGCCAGAAACGACCTCGGCCCCCGAAAGTTGTGCGATTTCAACGGTATCATCAGATGAGCTTGCGTCGGAAATCATCAGTTCGCGGATCAAACCTGCATTCAACCCCTCCATCAAACAGGCAAGGGTCGGAGCCAATTCTGAGCCTGCGTTCAATGTCGGGATCACAATGGAGAGAGGGGCGCGCATCTTGGACCTTTTCACTAAATTTGGCGCTGTTCCCTGCGCCCAATCACCTATATTGAATAAGGTCTAGAATGAGGAGCGGAATATGTCGCAAGCTGATCGCAAGATTTTTACAATTTCGGGAGCCGACCGTGTGGAGTTTCTGCAGGGGCTGGTGACCAACGATGTGGCGCGGGGCGGGCTGATTTATACGGCGCTGCTGACGCCACAGGGCAAATACCTCGCGGATTTCTTTTTGATGGTGCGGGTGGATGATATTTTGCTGGACGTAAATGCGCAAATCGCAGATGCGGTGGTGCAACGCTTGAGCATGTATAAATTGCGCGCTGACGTGCAGATTTCACCTAGTGACCTCAAGGTTTCCAACGGGTTTGGCGCGGCACCAGAGGGAGCGGTTGCCGACCCGCGCCATGTGGATCTTGGCTGGCGGTCCTACGGGACGGGGGTGCAGGTTGCGGCGAACCTCACGGCGCAGCGTGTGGCTCATTGCATCCCTGAGACGAGCATTGAGTTGACCCCTGACACGTATATCCTTGAAGCCGGATTCGAACGCTTCAACGGTGTGGATTTCAAAAAGGGCTGTTATGTCGGCCAAGAGGTCACAGCGCGGATGAAGCATAAAACCGAGCTGCGCAAAGGCTTGGCAACGGTTTCGATTGACGGCGCGGCCCCCATTGGCACAGAGATCACCCGCGAGGGCAAGACGGTCGGAACACTGTATTCTCAAGCCGATGGACGCGCCATTGCCTATCTGCGGTTTGATCGGGCGATTGGTGAAATGCAGGCGGGTACGGCGACCCTGACCTATAACGCGACATCATAGGGTAACGCGCCCCCTCGCAGGGGCGCGATTGGAACAAGCGTTAGGACGCGCGTTCGGAATATTCCATGGCAACGGTGTCGACGACAACGTTTTCGCCCTGTCCCACAAACGGCGGTACCATGATTTTGATACCGTTGTCCAAGATCGCAGGTTTAAAGGAATTCGCGGCGGTCTGGCCTTTGACAACAGGCTCGGTCTCGACGATTTCGCAAATCACTTTTTGCGGCACGCGGGCGTTCAAGGCTTCTTCGTCATAAAATTCGATGACAACCGTCATGCCGTCTTGCAAAAACGGGCGACGCTCGCCGAGAAGATCCGAGGGCAATTCGATTTGATCGAAGGTTTCAACGTCCATGAACACCAACATTCCGTCGTTTTCATAGAGAAACTGCTGATCTTTTTGCTCAAGACGAACACGTTCGACCTTATCGGCGCTGCGGAAACGCTCGTTCAGCTTGGAACCGTTACGCAGGTTCTTGAGTTCCACTTGCGCGAAAGCTCCGCCTTTTCCTGGCTTTACGTGATCTACCTTTACGGCAACCCACAAACCTGCGTTGTGATCAAGCACATTTCCGGGGCGAATTTCGTTTCCGTTTATTTTTGGCATGGTAATTCTCGTCTCGGAGGGTTGATGTAAACAATGGTGCACCTATATATTGGCCAAGGTTGGCTGACAAGGCGACTATATCGATGTTTATTGAAATAAAGCTATGCGTGGAGCGCATATCTGGTATTCCAAATGAGAAATACCGAATCGTCAAAAAACCGTCATATTCGCCGAACGCTCAAAAGTACAAGTGCAATTATTAAAAGGGGATGCCAAAATGGCTGATTTCGTTGATGGCACCGCTTTCAACCACGAACAAGGGAACCGCTCGCGAAAGCTTTTCGCGGCTGTTGTTTTGGCTGCGTTGGATGATGCGATTGCAGACGATAAGAAATACGGGAATGGTCCTGAGCAAATTGCTCGCTGGGCACGTTCACGTGATGGCCGCGAGGTTTTGTCCTGCGCGGGTATCGATCCAAACGAACGCGTTGTCACAGGCTTGATGAGCTTTGTTTCCAACGGTGTTCGCACGTCTGTTGCTCTTTCTCGTGAGGAAAGCGACCGTCGTAATCAACAGGCTGAAGCCGCTTAAGGCTTTGACCACCATTTTTGCTGAGCGCGCCCTTAAGGGCGCGTTTTGCGTTTTTAGGTTAAAAACGTTGCATGTGCTGCCTGATTTGGTGTTTCTAAGACAATGCATTTTTGGGGGCAAATTTGGCCAAAGCAATCATGATTCAAGGGGCTGGCTCTAACGTCGGCAAGTCGATGCTTGTCGCGGGGCTTGCCCGTGCCTTCACGCGACGCAGATTGATCGTGCGCCCGTTTAAGCCGCAGAATATGTCCAACAATGCCGCCGTAACGGTGGATGGTGGCGAAATTGGCCGCGCCCAAGCGCTTCAGGCTATGGCATGCAACACGCCCCCCATTGTTGATATGAACCCCGTCTTGCTCAAGCCCGAGTCCGATACCGGCGCGCAAGTCATCGTTCAGGGCAAGAGATTTGCCACTATGAAGGCCCGCGATTATGGGCGCGCCAAGGCCCAACTTCTGCCTGCGGTGCTTGAAAGTTTTCATCGCCTTGCCGCGTCCTGTGATTTGGTTCTGATTGAGGGGGCGGGTAGCCCTGCGGAAATCAATCTGCGCGACGGCGACATTGCCAACATGGGATTCGCCGAAGCGGCTTCGGTTCCGGTTATTTTGATCGGCGACATCGACCGCGGTGGGGTAATTGCGCAGATCGTCGGGACGAAGGTTGTTCTATCGACTGCAGATTCGGCGCGGATCAAAGGGTTTGCTGTGAATAAATTTCGCGGCGATCCTAGCCTGTTTGACGCGGGTGTGACCGAGATTGAGGCCCGCACCGGTTGGCCCTCTCTGGGGGTTGTGCCGTGGTTTGAGGGCGCGTGGCGTCTGCCCGCCGAGGATGTGATGGACATTGCGACCCGTAAGGGCGGCGCGTTCAAAATCGCCGTGCCGCGCCTATCCCGCATTGCGAATTTCGACGATCTTGACCCTTTGGTTGCGGAACCGTCGGTTACGGTTGAGATAATTGAGGCGGGACGCCCCCTGCCCGCCGATGCTGACCTTATTTTGATACCCGGCACGAAATCCACCATTGCCGATCTCGCGTTTTTTCGCGCCCAAGGATGGGATATTGATTTGGCCGCACATATCCGGCGCTCGGGGGCGGTTCTGGGTATTTGCGGCGGCTATCAAATGTTGGGAAAAGAGATTGTCGACGAGGACGGTATCGAAGGCGCGCCCTCTCGCGTTAAAGGTCTCGGCCACCTCGACATCACCACCCATATGAAGCCTGAAAAACGCGTGGCATTAACCAAAGCGACCCACATCGCAAGCGGCTGCGCGGTTGAGGGGTATGAAATTCATATCGGGGAAACCAACGGGCCAGATTGCGCGTTTGCGTGGCTAGAAATTGACGGACGGGCCGAAGGGGCCGCGCGGGGGCGGGTTCAGGGATGCTATCTGCATGGCATTTTCGCTTCAAACGCGTTTCGAGCGGCCTATTTGAGGCACCTTGGCGCACCAGTTGAGATGCGCGATCACACTGCAGATGTGGAAAAAACGCTCGACGCGCTTGCTGCGCATTTAGAAATGCACATGGATCTGGCGAAAATTCTGGACCTCGCGGACGAGGTTTAGCTCATTCGAACTCTTGGCTTGAGATAATCCGATGAATTTCACGGCGGACCAATTTGCGCACATTGCGGGTAATGCGCTCGCCCAAAGCCCCTTGCAACTCTTGGCGGACAATCTCCGACACCAAATCCCTGAGCGCATCTTCGTCGATAGGCAGATCATTGACCCCGAAATCGCGATCCAACGCTTCTTGGAGATCGTCAGGTTCGGAATGAGCGAAACTTGGTGCAGGATCCTCGTCTTCTTCAAAATCATCTACGCCCACGGGTGCCGCGTGACGCCGCACAAAGTCAGGATCGACCTCTTGTGGCCCCGCATCAAGCTCGATGACTTCAGGCTCGGCAACCAGCGCTTCAAGCTTGGTGCGCCCATCCGCATCTTGCCACTGAAGCGGTTCATTTTCCGGAATAGACCCGACTTCCTCGCTTCCATCAGGCTCAAACACGCTTCCCTGCTTGGAAATTGCGGCCTCTAGCTCAGCGATGGTCGCTTTGAGCGAGGACTGGCGGATCAGGGAAGCTGAAATAGCGTCAGCTTGCGCCGCCATTTCAGATTCAACTTCAACGTGGGTTTTAAGCGACTGCTGAACGAGGCTTTCGACTGCCACGTTTGGCGTATTTTCTTGAGGGGTCTCGTCTAAGGTTTTTTGCCATGCCCCAAGAACCAAAACCTCAAGGTTTTCCTTGGGAGCCTCATCGGGGAGGAGATGCAAACGCGTCACAGAAGCTTTTGGCGGCTTATCCACAGAATCAGCGCCGCTGACAGGCGCGTCAATCAACGATTCGAGTTCAGGATCAAAGGCTTCTGCAGCCCACTTCTCGCGATTTGGATCAACCCGAAAAGCGGGTATCAACACAAGGCGATCATCACTGTCTTCTTGTGGTAGGGCCGTTGAAACGCCTTGTTTCTCGGGGTTTTCCTCGGCAACATTTTCGTGCCGACTGTCCTCTTTGAACAAGCGTCTGATGGACGACAAAACGTCCTCAATTTCAATATTTGCAACTGGGTCGGACATGAATTACCTGCTATCGCCTCATGAATGAGTTTACCCGTTTTCGCAAATTTTCACAACAGATAGCGCCAATTCTACTCTTTTCCCAAGCCTTTGAGGACACGGTCCAGCGCCTTCCCCTGCTTACTATACCCAGAGGGCGCATTTTCGACAGCGTTGTAATAGACCGAAGGGTCATAGATTTGGACCTTAAGCTTCAAGTGCTCGGCGGTTAGCAACCCCATTTGAGCCAGCAAAGCATAGTCGGCAAGATAGCGAATTGTATTCGCCACGATCACATCCGCTTTTGCATCCAAGACTTCTTGCTCGGCGTTCAAAACATCCAATGTGGTGCGCGCGCCCAAGGCGGCCTCTTCGCGTGTGCCATCAAAGGCAGATTGCGCCGCGACGACCTGCGCTTGCCGTGATGACAGACTTGCTTCTGAAACCAACAACCGCGCCCATGCGGTCCCAACGTTTTGTTGCACCGCAAGGCTTACCAAATGAAGTTGGGCACGTTCAGCTTGGACCGCAGCAAGCGCTTGCCGCGCGAGCGAAGGAAGACGGCCACCTTGATAAATCGGGCCCGAAAGTTCGAGGGATACAACAGCACTTGAACTGTCGTATTCATTCCAAACGCCATTCAAACCCGCCCGCGCCGCGCCATTTAACGTCGGGTATTTCAACCGTTCTGCCCGTTCTTCATTCAATTCGGCAACTTTAATTGTTCGCTGAACGGCTTTCAAATCCGGATGATTTCTAAGCGCCACGTCCCGCGCTGCGTCAAGAGAAGTCGCAACTTTGGGGGCACGCGGAGGGCTGGCCAAAGTCGATGGATAGTGGCCAATCGCAGAATTATAAACTTCTCGCGATACGGCAACTTCGCCCTTG
This sequence comes from Falsihalocynthiibacter sp. BN13B15, assembly GCF_041205415.1. Taxonomy (NCBI): domain Bacteria; kingdom Pseudomonadati; phylum Pseudomonadota; class Alphaproteobacteria; order Rhodobacterales; family Roseobacteraceae; genus Falsihalocynthiibacter; species Falsihalocynthiibacter sp. BN13B15. The sequence continues at coordinate 22,204 of NZ_JBGFCE010000008.1, read as the reverse complement.
GCCTCCGCCAAACCTGCCTGCGCCGCCGCTAAGCGGGCTTCGGCGTTCGAAACATCCGTGCGCGTCACTTCGCCCACTTCAAAGCGATCCTGAGCAGCCTTAAGTTCTTGCCCAATAACCCGAAGGTTATTCTGGCGAAGATCGACAAATTCAAGATCTTCTGAAAGGGACAAAAATGCGTTAATCGCGTTAAAGAGCACTTGTTGCTCGATACCGATCAAGTTTTCGCGCGCCGCGAGCACCGATTCTTTTGAGGCTTTAACAGCTAGTTGATTGCGCCCGAAATCATAGAGGGTCATTTCCGCGACAAGGTTTAGCCCTGTCCCAAGACCATCAGAGTATCCGCCAAGATTTGGGCGCTCGAGGTCAGAGTACGAGTAATCAAGAGACGCAATATAAGACAAGGTCGGACGCAATGCCGCAACCGATTGCGCGACATCCTCATCCGCAGCCCGCAAAAGCGCCCGGTTTTGTTCTAGCAATCCACTATTATTATAGGCGGAAACAAGGGCGTCGGCCAATGTCTCGGCACGACTGGCGATTGTAGAAGACATGAGAATCGCGACCGTGAACCCGATCACCTTTTTCATTTTCTGCCCACTCATACCACGCTCCAAAATTGTGCTGGGCTTGCTGCCCTTTGGTTGTATTTTTCTTGTTAGCCGCCAAAAGGAGCCTACAAAACAAACTCTTGCTTGTGCTGGAAGCCCGCCAAAACCGGAGCGGAAGCATTGAACGCCCGACGCCAGTTGATGTTTGCGCCGTGACGTACGCCGATACGAACCTCGCCCAATGCGCCCTCCATAAAGAGCGCGGCAATACGGCCACCGTCTTTGAGTTGCGCCGTCAAAGCTTCGGGAATAATCTCAACGCCACCTTCGATAACGATCACATCATAAGGACCGTGCTTTGCGTCGCCCAGTTCAAGCGCGCCAGCCACGACAGCCGCGTTATCAACACCGTTTTCCGACAACGCGCGCTGCGCCTCCTCGGCTTGTGTTTCATCGCTTTCAACTGCAACCACGGTATCGCCGAGGCGCGCCAGCAACGCTGCCGAGTATCCAAGGCCACAGCCGATATCGAGAATGAGGTCATCCTTGCGCACATCCAGGGCGTCCAACAATTTCCCCATGGTACGTGGTTCAAACACGACACGTCCCACGCCAAGCGACAGATTTCCGTCCAGATAAGCTGCTTGGCGCAACCCCTCTGGCACGTATTTCTCGCGTTCGACATCCAGCATAGCTGCAATAATTGGGAATTTCGTTACATCAGACGGGCGAACTTGCGTATCAACCATCATTGTGCGGCGGGTCATAAAATTAGTCATGGACTAAACTCGTTCGTCTAGTTTCGTTTAAACAGTCTTGCCACAGATCGCCACGCTGGGCAAGACACCCTCTCCACACAATGATGCGGAATGTCTCTTATTTTCGACAGAGCCGCGTTTCACGGGGCGATATTGCGAAGGGCGCGCAAAAGAGCACTTGATACGCACCACAATCCCCCCTAAATAGCGTCCAAGACCACCACGGCGGCGAGTTGGCGGAGTGGTTACGCAGCGGATTGCAAATCCGTGTACAGGAGTTCGATTCTCCTACTCGCCTCCATTTTCACCATTCTTTTTAACAGCTTGTGATATACTGGATTTCATTCGCTCCGCAAAGCGAAGCGACGGGTATAGCAATTTTCTCCAATATATGGCCTTAATTTCAATAATTTAGCCGCTTCTTACAAGTCCGCTGCATCCGATCTCTGAGTTTACAGGTAGTGCATGGCGTACAGTTAAGGGGTTTTTCCACACAAAGTGCTGGGACCCATTATTCTATTGCAAATAGCCGAATTAGTTCCTCCCAGAGGGCGTCCAACGCGGGAAAAGTGACTTTTTTCCGTCGTGCGGCACAGATGTTCCAAGTAAGTCCTTGAGTGGTCTGGATTTCCTTCAACAGACCAAGCGCCGCATGTTGCTCAACTGCATCGCCCATTCCTCCACAGATCAGATCACTCTTGCAGGCCAAATCGACCAGAAGTCCGTAATCGTCACATTCGATTTTAGGGATTTGCTCCACCGCCTGCCAAGCCGCGCGATCTCCGCCAAGGATTCCGGCGATCGCGGCCTTCCAATGCTTGTGGATTTTGGCCGAAATGAAGGGATGGCGGAAAACCTCTGCCAAGCTGACCGGCGCGACCGAATGTATTGGATGTTGCGGGCGCGCCCAAAATGAAACGGCCTTTTTCGCTATGACTTGAATGTCGAGATCACTCAGATCAGGCGTGTGGGTCAGATCACAGATCGCAACATCAAGCGTCCCACGCCGTAGAGCATCGAGCGGCTCCTTACCTGCGCTTACCATGACACGCACGCGCAATTCGGGCATCTCCAGAATGAGTTTCTCAATCAGAGGAGTAATTAAAGTGCGTGTGGTTAGCGGTCCGCACCCAATATTAAGCGTCGGCGCCCCCGTGGACCTTAAGTGCTCAACGCGTTGTTCGAAAATACCGCTCGCCTCATCCAAATCATTAAGGAGAGTCAGGAATTGCTGCCCTGCGGGCGTTAATTGTGCACCATTCCTGCGGCGCTCGAACAACGAATTCCCTGCGTATTCTTCTGCTTGGGTGATGTAGCGCGAAAAGCTTGCAGGCGATGTCCCGATCACTTGCGCCGCTTCCTTAAAACTTTCGTAACGGGCGAGTGCTTGCACTGCTCCAATGCATTTGGTGTCGATCACGGGGGCTCCTGTGCGTTTCAAAAATTGAAATGTAGCTACCAAGTTTTGAATTTAACGACAAAGTCCATCGCTTGAAAGAATAAAACGTGCAAAACCTTTGGCACAGATTTTAGCACACAGTCCCCCGAAAAAATTCAATAAATCAAGGACTTTCTGATGATTCAACAAAGAATACTTCAATCGACATTAAGCGCATTTGCGCTTTCTATTATAGGAGCCAGCGCCCACGCCGAGAACGCGCGACCCAATATCCTCATTATTATCGCTGATGATACGGGTTTTTCCGATGTCGGGGCCTTTGGCAGCGAAGTGGAGACTCCTGCCATTGACCAACTTGCCGCCGATGGCATGTTGTTCACCAATTTCCACGTTGGCGCATCCTGTTCACCCACCCGCACAATGCTCATTAGCGGCGTTGACAACCACCTCGCGGGGCTTGGGAATATGGCGGAAATTCAAGCTGACAATCAGTTTGGAAAGCCAGGCTATGAGGGCCATTTGAACGACACAGTCGTTACGATGCCGCGTCTCTTGAAGGACGCTGGCTATCATACTTACATGACGGGCAAATGGCACCTTGGCAGCAAGCCGGGTTCAATTCCCCATGACCGCGGCTTCGAGAAATCATTTATGCTTGCCTAAAGCGGCGCCGACAATTGGGTCGAACAGCCCTATGCGCCTTTCTATGACCGCGTGCACTATTTTGAGGACGGTGAACTGGCGAGCCTCCCCAAAGAGGACTACTTTTCATCGAATTTCTATACGGATCGATTGATTGAATATATCGACAGCAACCTTGATGATGATAAACCGTTCCTTGCTTGGATCGGGTATCAGGCCATGCATTATCCACATCAAGCGCCGAAAAATTTCATCGACAAATATGATGGCGTTTATGACGAAGGTTTCGAAGCACTGCGTGCTTCGCGTCTCGCAAAACAAAAAGAACTGGGCTTGATCTCGGCTGATGTCGAACTGGATCTTGAGATGCTCAAGACCTCCTATGAGCCTTGGCAGATGCCCGACTGGGAAGCACTTTCTGACGAAGAACAATCCTTTCGTGCGCGGCAGATGCAAACTTATGCTGGTATGCTCGACAATATGGATGTCAATATCGCCAAGCTGCTTGCTCATCTCGAAGAACGGGGCATTGCCGATAACACGATCGTTGTCTTCATGTCCGATAACGGTCCCGATCCCAACCAGCTTCCGCTAACTGATGCCTATCGCGAGTGGTATAAAGCCAACTACGACAAGGTTTATATGGAAGATTTCAACGGCGATTACTCAAGCATGGGACAAAAAGGCGTCTACGCCGATTACGGCCCAGGTTGGGCTGCGGCTTCTGCTGTGCCGGGTAGTTATTTCAAAACTTTCTCAACTGAAGGCGGGTTGCGCGTGCCGTTGATTGTGCGTTTCCCCGGTGTTGTTGACGCTGGCAGCCGGATCAACAGCTTTTCCTACGTGCGAGATATTATGCCAACATTGCTTGAAATAGCTGGTGTTGACATGCCTGGTCCAGTTTACGACGGCCGTGAAATCAATGTGCCCGACGGTATAAGCATGTTGCCTGTCCTGAGAAGTGAGGTTGAATCCGTTCGTGGCGATGACAATCCTGTTGGTTATGAACTTGCGGGATCAAGTGCCGTGTTTCAAGGCAGCTATAAACTGATGCAAAACCTCGAGCCCAAAGGTTCAGGGGATTGGGAACTGTATGACATTGAGACAGATCCGTCGGAGCTGCACGATCTTGCTGGTGAAATGCCGGACCTCGTGGAGGAAATGAAAACTTTCTACGCAGAATATTCCGAGCGCGTAAATCTTGTTCCTGTTCCAGAGGGGTATAACCCACTCGAACAGACGGTGATCAACGCCAAGCGTGGAACGTCGCACTAAAATGGCGAATGTGTGTCGCCCCGAAATGGGGCGGCACACAGACCACGATCGTTGGAAAAATCCAGTTGTCTTGCCACTCTCAAAAGCAGTTTAAAAACTTCCGCTAAACCATTGTTTCAACTGACATCAAACCGCCGAAATTTTACAATATATCAATAAAATCAAAGATAAGCGCGGATTTAATATCCGTGTACAGGAGTTCGTTTCTCCTACTCGCCTCCCAAAAACCACAACCTTTTGCTATGGAATAGAAAATAGCCTTAGATGCTGTACATTTCGTTCTGTACTGAGCCCGTGAACAGTTCTTTCTGTTAAATCCACATACTTCAATATCAGCTCATACTGACATGCGCGAATGACTCTAGATAACGGCAAACGCGTGACTAAATGGACCAAGACTGACGATTTCGAAGACGCGAAAGAGTTTGCGATCAAGCTGAATTACGAAACCCATGCTCGCATCGAAAACCAGCTCCCAGCGCAAACCCGCAAATTCAAACCCGTTGCTGACTTCGTAATAAAGCGAATGAATAACGTCCTAAACCAAAGTGGCGGGAAAATACCTTACAATTGACCTGCGCCCCAAGTTCCCTCCAGCTTGCGCGGCGTCCTTGGCGTTAAATCTTTGACCTGACGCGGCCATCCTGTCCATCGTCTTTCTCTGCAATAATTCCATCGGGGTCAGGTTTGCCAAACTGGGAAACTCGGTTCCGTTGTCTGAGACCATCGGCTTCGGAATACCACGTTCAGCAATCACCCTATCTAGTTCTCTGGCAACGCGCTGTCCTGGCAGTGATGTATCCGCTATCAGGACCAAGTTCTCTGGACTGTAGTCATCTACAACCGCAAGAATGCGGAAACGCCGGCCTCCGGTTCGCGCGTCAGACACAAAATCCAGTGACCACCGCCGGTTGGGGCCACATGGTAACACCATCGGCTTTCGCGTGCTCAACGCACGTTTTCTACCGCCTCTGTGGCGCATCTAAAGCTTCTCACACCTCAGCTTCTTGTGGTTTACCTCGAAGCCCTCACGCGCAACCATCACTTGGATACGCCCCCTCTCATCGCTGCAAGCAGCGACTACCGGGCAATGGATACCCAAACCTGCGGCGTTCTCGGGAAACGCGCTTGATTGCATTGCGCAGATCAGCATCATCGCCGCGACGCGACAAATACCGCATCAACGACCGATCAACCTGTAAAACATCGCACGCCCGTCGCTGGCTCACCCTGTGGGTCTCGCTCAAGTCGGCCACAGCATTCCGCTTTGCCACGGGCGTCACCACTTTTTTGAATTGATGTCCCGCAACATGGCGCACGACCATTGTCCTCAGACCAATGGCGGACAAAGTCACATTCCAACATTTGTTCCGCGGGTGGTTTCTTCAGCTTCCTGTTCCTAAATCATCGCTATGATCTGTTTGCCCGCAAATCGTACCTTCATTTGTCCGTCCTTTTGTTGGGCGGACTCTTCACAAAACGGGAGGAGCTTTAGGGGCTCAGGTCACAATGACTACATAGCCGCTCTCAATCGGTGGCTAACCCCTTACTTTGGCAACGGGGATATTGCCAAAATTGACTTAGCAGACCTTACTGCTTCTGATACGTGGCACACCAACAACAATGAACATGTCGCCTTTTCACCAAGCGGATTAAACAATCACAACTCAGCTTTAAATCGAGTTTTGGACGAGGCGGAACTTCACGGGTGAATCGTAAAAGCGTTACGGTCAACACTTTTGAATAAGGGCAAGAAAGCGAGGGCAGAGACCGTTTCACCAATTCCGAATACCTAACAATTTTCACAGGCCTTCGTCATTGGCCCAAGAAAAACAGAAACCGTAAAGGGTGAGCGATACCTGAACCGCCTCTCTTGTTAGGCTCAGGGTAGGGGCGTGTTCGCATTTTCTCCATTATCTGTTTGCGGAAGGCTTCGGCGGGCGTCTTCCAGCCGAGGCAATTGCGCGGCAGCCAGCGTCTAGCCTTTCGATTGGTGTTTTCGACCGTGCCTTTTTGCCACGGTGAAGAAGGGTCATAGAACCAAGTCTGTGTCGCGATCTAAGCTTAAAGATGTGGCCAGCTAACAATCTCCGTACCGCGATCAAAAGTAATCGATTTGCAGGCGACATAGGGCTGATCTTTGATCGCCTTCATAATTTCGCCCATGACTGGTTTGGCGCGCTTGCTTGGGATTATCAGAATGAGAGTAATCCGGCTCACACGTTCAACCAGCGAGATTACGTTAGTTTGCCCAAGCGTTGGCTATAACAGTTTTAAATTTGCCCCCAGTGGCCGAAGGGGGCCTATGAGCCATCACATCAACAGGAACCCTAGCGTGCTTCCAGCATTCCACGGCCTTGCAGTTGTTTGCTATGCAAGCAATGAGAAGGAATTCTGCGCCGCTCTGTGATACTTAAATGGGTGTAAGCCGTTCCCATTCCGAGTCCCCTCGTTAGATAAACGATTATTTTCTAACAAGAGCCGCAGTTGATGCTGCGCGCTCATAATCCGAAACACACCCGAACAACCTGCCAACGTTGGGGGGTTGAGGCGACCTTGTATCCGATTGCCTGTGCGAGCCTTTCCGCCTTCTCGGGTGAACGGTTCCAAAGGAGAATCTGATGCCCTGCCACCGCCAAATTTCTGGCCATATGGCACCCCAGACGACCCAGTCCGACAAATCCGACCCGTATCAGGCGACTTTGTCTGACTTGATTCCAGAAATCGCCTGAACCAGATTATCCTCGTTCACTTCTTCGGAACTAAACTCGCGAATGATTTCGCCGTGGAACATCGCAATGACCCGATCCGAGACGCGCAACACTTCAGGCATTTCCGAGCTAATCACGATGACTGCGTACCCTTGTTTTGCCAAATCACGGATCAAATTGTGGATTTCCGACTTGGACCCCACATCAATGCCGCGCGTTGGCTCGTCCACAATGAGCACCCGAGGCGCCATAGAAAGCCACTTGCCGATGACAATTTTTTGTTGATTGCCACCCGACAAATTGCCTACTTGTTGTCGCCAACTCGGTGTTTTTATCGCCAGTTTGTCGCGATACAGATCAAAGATCGCAATTTCAGCGCCGTCAGAAACGAAGGGCCCCGCCGTAAGATCGCCGACCTGCGGCAACGTCATGTTATCGCGACAGTTCATGCCCAACACCAACCCTTGCTCTTTGCGGTCCTCGGGCACCAGTGAAATTCCATACCGGATCGCATCAATGGGAGAGCTAATGTTAACCTCTTGCCCGTCCAACAGAATTTTCCCTGCTGAAGGGCTACGAAGCCCGAATAAGGTCTCGGCAATTTCGGTCCGCCCTGCGCCTACGAGGCCATAAAACCCGACGACTTCGCCTGCGTGTACCTTGAAATTTACGCCATGGAACAGCGCACCACAGGAAAGATCTCGCACTTCAAGCGCAACCTTCCCAAGGGGGGCGTGCTCGATCGCCGCCGTAAGATCGAGGCTGCGCCCGATCATCAACTGCGTCACCTCGTCTTCATTGGTGTCCGCAGTGATAAGCGACCCGCGATATTCTCCGTCGCGTAACACACTGACCTTGTCGGAAATTGTGAAAATCTCGTCCATGCGGTGGGAGATATAAACGATGCCCACCCCTTGGCTGCGCAAATCATTAATGATGTCGAACAGCACAACTTTTTCCGCGTCAGTCAAGGATGCGGTGGGTTCATCAAAGATCACCGCCTTGGCGTCCACCGTGAGGGCGCGGGCGATTTCGACCATTTGTTTGTTGGCAATCGAAAGGTCGCCAACGATAGTTTGCGGTGTGAACCCACACTTCAGACGCTCCAATATCGCACCAGAATCCGCATAGAGTTTTTCAAAATCTACGCGTCCGAAGCTTTTTCGCGGCAGCTCTCCCAAGTAGATATTTTCGGCAACGCTCAACTCATCAGCGAGGCTCAACTCTTGGTGGATGAACACAACCCCCTTGGATTTCGCATCTAAAGGCGAGGCCATGATGGCGGACACTTCTTCAATGAAAATACGCCCCTCGTCGGGTTGGTGGATACCGCCAAGGACCTTCATCAACGTGGACTTGCCAGCGCCGTTTTCCCCGAGAAGTGCATGCACCTCTCCGGGCATAACCTGAAACGAAACGCCATCAAGGGCGCGCACCCCTGGGAAGGTTTTTACGATATTTTCCAACCGCAGTGCTGGGATTTGGTCCGTCATGCTTTCAACTCCTCTTTGCCCTTGCGGTTCAATTGCTGGTCAAAAAGCAGGACGGCAATCAAAATCAAACCGATTACAAGGTTGACCATCGCCGTATCCGCCCCGATGTGACCAAGGCCTTTGCGCAGTAGTTGGATCGCAATCACCCCCCCAAAAGTGGAAATGATCGACCCGCTCCCCCCCGTCAATTTGGTGCCCCCAAGAACAACAGCTGTGATGACCCAAAGCTCGTAAAGGGTGCCATCATTGGGATTCACCGAACCGCTGGCGGCATAAAAAACCACGGCACTGAGGGCCGCGAGAAAGCCGATTAACACAAAGTTCCACACCATATGCGGGCCGACTTTGATCCCCGCATTGACCGCAGCACTCCGGTTGTCCCCAACCGCATAGGCGTTGCGCCCATGAATTGTGCGCGTCATGATCAGCCAGATAATAACGGTCGCAGCAACAAAAATGATCGTCGGAGTTTCAATCCCGAAAACGTCGGATTCAGCAAAATCGACCAGCGTCCAGTTCAGATTAGAGGTGGGATTCTCGCCATTGTACATAAAGACCAAGCCGCGAAAACCGAGCATCGATCCAAGGGTGACGATGAAGGCATCCACACCCGTTTTCCACACGATCATGCCGTTTATGAGGCCTAAAACCATACCGGTGATCAAAGAAAGGAAAATCGAAATAGGTATGACCCAATCCCCAAGACTCGCGAAGATTGGCCAAGTCATACTATCGAGCATAACAACGGCACAAAGTGCGTAGGTTGCACCGACCGAGAGGTCGATATTGCCGTTGATCATCACAATCGTCATACCAAGCGCGATAATGCCGATGGGGGCCGATTGCTTAAACAACAATAACATATTTTCGCCGTCCATAAACGCCTTATCAGAAAGAGATAGGTACTCCCCTGCGACCGAGAAAAAGATCAACTCAAGAACGATGAAGGCCCAGATCGCGTTGTCTTTCAGAAACGTTAGTTTTTTTGAATTTTTCATGTCCGTTCCCTCAAGCTATTGGTGACAAAAGGCGGCCACGTTTTGCCGCGATATCCAGCCAAACAGCTAGAATAATGATGGCCCAAGTGACGACGTATTGAACGTAGAATTGCAATCCAACCAGCAACAGGCCGTTCTGGATAAAGCCAAGGATCAACACTCCAATGACCGTTTTGAACACCGTGCCAGAGCCGCCCATCAACGACGCGCCCCCAAGGATAACAGCCGCAAGAACGTCGAGTTCCAGCCCCTGCCCCACGGTGTTTTGGCTACCCAACGACCGACTGGCCTGAAGCAAACCTGCCGTGGCAACACAGAAGGAAGAAATCAGGTAACACATAAAGATCACCCGTGCGCGTGGCACACCAGAAAACGTTGCCGCAATCCCATTGCCCCCCACCGCATAGGTTTTTCGCCCAAACGGCGTCTTGGCCAACAACAGGCTCAGAACAACGGCCAACAGCCCGAAAATAAGAACCGGAACAGGCACGCCCAAAACTTCTTCTCGACCGAAGAACCCGAACCATGTGCCTTGTTTGTCGGCGATATCCATATTTTTCCCGCCGGAATACGTGAGCGTCAGGCCGTGGATGGCCGACAACATTCCCAACGTCACAATCAGCGAATTCAGTTTTAAATATCCAACAAGAAATCCAACCAAAGCCCCCAAGGCCATTGTCATTGCAAACATGACAGGAATGGCGAGTTCGGGGCCGATTTTGTCATGCAGATCGAGAACGACAATGGTCGAAAAGGACATCATCGAGCCAACAGAGAGATCAAGATTGCCGCTAATAACCACGAATGTGACACCAAGCGCCATCACCCCAAGAATGGCCGACGAGCGCACAACGCCCAGAATATTATCTAGGCCAAGAAACCGATCGTTCGCCAATGCAAATCCGACCATGAATATTGCAAAAGCAATCAAAATCCCTTGGCGCGCCAAAACATTGCCAATAGCCTTCATTTTATCATCTGCCATTATGTCCTCCCCACGCGGTCCTTCAGACCAGCGTCATTCCCCCGTCGATCATCACGATCTGTCCGGTCATATAGTCGCTATCACTCGAAGCCAGAAACGTTGTTGTACCCGTAATATCAGCAGGTTGCGCCACGCGTCCTTTTAAAATTCCCGTCGCGAATTCTTCCATCGCTTCACCTGGTCGGCTTGAGGCGCCCATTTCCATCAGGCTTCGGTCCACATCTTCCCACATCTCCGTGGCAACCACGCCCGGCGCAAAGCCTGTGACAGTAATATCATGCTTCGCAAAATCACGCGCGCCCGCTTGCGTTAGGGCGACGACGGCGAATTTTGAGGCACAATATGGGGCCACGTTATCAAACCCCTGTCGGCTCGCAATTGACGCGGTGTTGATGATTTTTCCACCGGTTCCTTGCGCAATCATTTGCTTGGCGGCTTCCTGCATCCCGATCATCACACCAAGCGCATTGATGTCCATTATGAACTTCCAGTTTTGTTCCGTAACATCCAAGAAATTCATCGGTTTGTTAACACCAGCATTATTGAATTTCACGTCCAACTTACCAAAGGCATCCACGGTCTGGGAAATCATCGCGACGACCTGTTCACGCTGGGTGACATCGACCATACAGGACAAAACCTTCCCGCCATGTTTCTTGGCGCGCGTCTCGTTCTCTGACGCGACCTTCGCAACCTTATCGCCATTGATGTCCGCGAAACAAACGTCCGCGCCCTCGTCCAACAATGCCTCACCAATGGCGCGCCCAATTCCCTGCGCCGCTCCCGTGACAATACAAGATCGCCCAGTGACTCGTCCCATGGCACCCCCTCAGTGTTTCAAAATATTTGGAAAAAGGGCGGATGGATCGTGTATAATCCATCCGCCCTCGGGAGCGTTCCTAGAAGACAGGCTTCGTGAACTCATCCATATTCGCTTTGGTGATTTTGGGCGTATCGAAGTAGTTCAAAAACGGAACTTCTTTGCCATTCAGAACATCCAAGGCGGTCTTGAGCGCTGCTTCGGCGTCATCGACCGGAGACTGGTAGATCGAGCCATAATACTCGCCGCGCGCCATCGCTTCATAGCCAACTGCAAAGTTTGTAGCACCGACGAAAGCGATTTCGCCAACGCGACCCGCCGCAACGGCAGCGTTCATCGCGCCAACACCCATGTTGTCATCCCCAGCGTAAACACCGTCGATGTCATCATATTTTACAAGGAATGCTTCCATGACCGTTTGCGATTTCTCACGGTTCCAGTCACCAGGTTGCGTTTCGACCAACTCAACGTCTGGGCACACTTCGGGAAGACGATCTTCGAACCCTTTGGCGCGCTCGATCGCCGTTGTGTAGCCAGGTTGGCCCGAAATTTGCAGGACGCGGCCTTTGCCACCCAATGCTTCACACATCAATTCCGCAGACCGAGATCCTTGTGTGATGTTGTCCGGCCCCGAGAAGGATTTAACAAACTCGTGCCCCGCTTCGGCGATATTCGAGTTGGTGACAATAACCGGAATGCCTGCTTTGAACGCTTCGCGCACGGCGGGGATAACCGCTTCGCCATTCGTTGGCCAAATGATGATCGCATCAACTTCCTGTTGAATGAGATCCTGCATTTGAGCAATTTGGCGCGCGACGTCACCGCCAGCATCCAAAACCACTGCCTCTACATCTGCATTCGCTTCGGCCGCTGCGATAAAGGCCTTTTCATAGGTCGTTTGATAGCTATCGACACCAACGTTGTTTTGCGTAATTCCGATTTTATATGTGTCGGCAGCTGCGGCACCAGCAATAACTAATCCTGCGATTGCCGTTGTCCCCACAATCAGTGATTTTAATGACGTGTTCATTTAAGTTCCTCCCATTTATCCATTTTCCCTCAGGTTGCAGCCCCTCCCGGACTAGGAACGAATCCTTAAAGCAACCTCGTTCGTCAATCTTCGCGAAATGCAGAGCGCACCTGCCTTCAAATATATCCATTTTGAATATTTTAGTATCCATAATGGATATTTTCCCCATACTTCCCAGACACTCATTCTGAACATTCTACGGAGGTGGGGCATTCCCCATAGGTATTAAATGAACACTTCTCGCAAAGACGGACTGGCTCCTTTGAAAATGCAAGACATCCTTAAAGACAATCTGAACACCCCGGGGGTCCACTCTGGGGCGGCTCCCACCAAGGGTGGCGTAGAAGTGTTGCGTGTCATTGGATTTCTTGAGGCATTCACAAGCGAAGTTGATACCGCGTTGGAAATCACGGCTCCCAATCCGTATTTGAATATGGCGCTCACACTGATCCGCAACCACGTTGAAGGCAAGGCAATAACCGCCTCGGCGCTTGTCGCGGCCTCCGGCACCCCATATGCGACGGGCCGACGCAAGCTCGACGAGATGCTAACCTCAGGCCTTATTGAACAGCGCCCCCGTACAAAAACTGGCAAAACATTCTCGCTTCATCCAAGCGTCGACCTCATGTCCAAATGGGATCAACTGACGGGGCGTGTTCTGCGGTTGGCCGCACAAAGCCTTGGCACCAGCGACAAAGAAGCCGCCGAGAAGCACTATTATTTCGGCGGTTCCTATATGGATGGCAAGACCATTCCGGCCCCGCAAGTCTTGCCCGAACCGCTCGCCCTTGCGGGTGGCCTTCGTATCTTGGTGCATGGCGATCCTACCTTCATGGTGATGGATAATCTCAAGCGTCAATTTGAACAAATGATCGGTGCCAAGATCAACCAGCGCGCCTTTTCCATCGACCGCTTACACGAAGAAACCCTGCGCAATTTTGATCGCAAGGTAAGCCGCTACGATATTATCGCGGTTGATTTGCCATGGATCGGTGAGTTTGCGGACAAGGGCGTTCTGCTCCCCCTCGACAATCTACTGGATGTCGAGCGCCTTGATCCGAGTGATTTTCACACTGCAGGTTGGCAAGGGGCACATTGGGGCGGCCGCCCCTTTGGCGTTCCCAGCCAAACGACGCCTGAGTTGTTGTTTTACCGCAAAGACTGGTTCGCCCAAGCGGGACTTGAACCGCCTTCAACGACCGATCAAGTGTTAAATGCTGCCCGCACCCTCCATAACCCATCTCGGGGACGATATGGCATTGCGTGGAATGCCGCGCGCGGCACCGCGCTTGGGCACCAATTCATGATGGCCTGTGCCGACTTCGGCCAACCGATCTTGAACCTTCATCCGATCGCGGGGGGCTACAGCGCGGACGTTGCAAATAGGGCCGATTTGGAGCCGACGATTGACACACCGCTTGGGTTGCAAGCGGCCGAATACCTCAAAAACCTACTCGATTTTTCGCCCCCCGACATCCTCTCCATGTCTTGGTATGAGCGGATGCGCCCCTATGCGGCGGGCAAAATTGCGATGGCCTATGGCTATACGTTGCTCGCGCCATATTTTGAGTCCGACCCCTCGTCTCCTGCCTTTGGCGAGACCGGATATCTACCGCACCCTGCGGGACCGTCGGGGCATCCCGTTGCCCCCGTGGGCGGCTATGTCTTGGGCATTCCGTCCAATATCGCCGAAGAACGACGCGGCCCAGCCGCCGAAGCGCTGATCGCCTTCACGTCTCCTGCGGCACAAAAACTCTATGTCCAAAATGGCAGCCGCACCGCCCCACGGTATTCCGTGGGCGCTGATCCCGAAGTCCGCCGCCTCTCCAGTATTTTCGAAGCTGTGGATGCAATGTCTTGGCGCGATGAGTTGCAATTTTGGCCCCGCCCTCCGATTCCGCAAATTGCTGAAATCACACGCATTTGCGGCGAGGAAATGCACGACATGTTGCGCGGAATTATTAGCCCGCGCGACGCCCTGAAAAACTCTCAATCGAGGGCAGAAATCGCCCTAAGACAATAACATAGCGAGGACACCATGGACCCTAAACGCCTATCAGGTAAGAATATTCTCATCACCGGTGCCGCCCGTGGCATGGGGGCAGCAAATGCCGAAAACTTTGCGGCTCAGGGGGCAAACATTTGCGTCGGTGATCTGGATCTGGACGAAGCGCAAAAGGTCGCGGACGGTATCAACGCCCAAGGCAACGGCAAAGCAATCGCGGTCCGAATGGATGTGACAATACGCGAAGACAACGCTTCGGCGGTTGCGGCCACGGTCGCCGCTTTTGGCTCCATCAATGTTGGCGTTTTCAATGCCGGCCTCAACAAACCCCGTTTCTTCATGGATATTGATGAGGAAAACTGGGACACGATCATGAATGTAAACACTAAGGCAATGTGGCTTGGTATGCAGGAAACCGCCCGCCAAATGATCGAACAAGGTCCGATGGCTGATCATCCCTATAAGTTGATCAACGTTGGCTCAATTGCATCACGCAAACCTTTGGTCGATGTGACGGTCTATTGCACCTCAAAATACGGCTGCCTTGCTCTAACCCATTGTGGCGCGGTTTCCTTGGGCGAGCACAATATTACCGTCAACGGCTACGCCCCTGGTGTCGTGGTGACCCCGCTTTGGGAACAGCTCGACAAAGATTTGGTCGAGATTGGCTTTAAGGAGCGCGCCGGACAGGCCTATGAAGACATCGCCGAGAACGAATTGGTGATCAAACGGGTGTCCTACCCCAAAGATATTGTTGGCACGGCTTCTTTCCTTGTCAGCGACGACAGCGACTACATGACGGGTCAAATGATCCACATCGATGGCGGCTGGTGCATCCAGTAACCTTCGGGCGCTAAGCCCACCCACGATACAACATTCAATTTTTTAGCGCGCCCATTGGCGTGCCAAGGAGGCTATCATGGCTCAACCAAATATATCCGCCCTCAACCCGCGCATCCTGCAACCGGGCGATATCGACCCTAACTGGCGCTGGGACAAGCACATCCCGTCATCGGGCCATATGTCCGTCGATTTCGAGAACCGCGTCAATCACGACCGCTTGCGCCGCTACCGTCTTTCCCGTGCCAAGGACGCGTTGAAAAAGTCCGACCTTGGCTCGATGCTGATGTTTGACACCAACAATATTCGCTATGTGTCCGGCACCAAAATCGGCGAATGGGAACGCGATAAAATGTGTCGTTTCTGTTTGTTGGCGGGCGACGAAGAACCCTATGTTTGGGATTTTGGATCCGCCGCGGTCCACCACCGCGACTATTGCGATTGGCTTGATCCAGAGCGGATGCTTGCGGGTGTTGTCGGCATGCGCGGCACCATTCCGCCTTCCTTCGGACTTATGAAACGCTATGCCGAAGAGATCGCGGGCCTGATCAAAAAGGCTGGCATGGCCGGAATGCCTGTGGGTGTCGACTATGCCGAAACCGCCATGTTCTTTGCGCTGCAAGAGGCAGGTTTGAACGTTGTTGACGGCCAGCAAGTGATGCTCAGCGCGCGTGAAATCAAGAATATTGACGAAATCCAACTGCTAAACCAAGCCGCCGCCATGGTCGATGGTGTTTACCATATGATCTATGAGGAGCTCAAACCGGGTGTGCGGGAAAACGATATCGTCGCGATGTCCAACAAAATGCTCTACGAAATGGGCTCGGACGATGTCGAGGCGATCAATGCGATTTCCGGCGAGCGCTGTAACCCACATCCACACAATTTCACCGACCGGCTTATCCGCCCCGGAGATCAAGCGTTCTTTGATATTTTACAATCTTATCAAGGCTATAGAACGTGTTATTACCGCACTTTCAACGTCGGATTCTCGACCCCAAGTCAGGACGACGCCTATGTCAAAGCCCGCGAGTGGATTGACGCCTCAATAGAAGCGATCAAACCCGGTGTGACCACCGACGAGGTCGCCAAACTCTGGCCCAAAGCCGAAGAATTTGGCTTCCCAGACGAGTTGTCCGCGTTTGGCCTTCAGTTTGGCCACGGTCTCGGCCTCGCGCTGCACGAACGCCCTATCATCAGCCGCGCCGTATCCTTGGATAACCCAATGGAAATCCAAACGGGCATGGTCTTTGCGTTGGAAACCTATTGCCCCGCAACCGACGGGTATTCTGCGGCACGGATCGAGGAAGAAGTCGTGGTGACAGACACGGGTTGTAAGGTGATTTCGCTCTTCCCCGCGCAAAACCTCCCGATCGCCAACCGATACTAACCTCCCTGAACGTCCCCGCTTGCGCCTTCTTGCTCGGGCGGGGACTTTTTAGCGAAAGGCCAGACATGAGTACCGCGAAAACAAACACCGAAGACTATCTGCGCATGTACACCCAAATGGCGCGCATTCGCGCGTTTGAGGACAACGCAAACCAGCTGTATCTCAGCGCCAAAATGCCCGGTCTGACCCATATGTATTCCGGTCAAGAGGCCGTTGCCGTTGGCATCTGCGAAGCTTTGACCAAAACGGATAAAATCACCTCGACCCATCGCGGCCACGGCCATTGCGTCGCCAAAGGCGCCGACTTCAAACGGATGTTTTGCGAGCTTTTGGGCAAAGAAGAGGGCTACTGCAGGGGCAAAGGTGGCTCGATGCATATCGCGGATCAGTCCAACGGAAACTTGGGCGCAAATGCCATTGTTGGCGGTTCCATGGGCATTGCCACAGGGTCCGCTCTCAGCGCCAAACGTCTGGGAACAGAGGATGTAACGGTCTGTTTCTTTGGCGATGGCGCCACCGCACAGGGCTTGATGTATGAGGTCATGAACATGGCCGCGCTTTGGAACTTGCCGGTGATTTATGCCTGCGAAAACAACCTTTACGGCGAATATACCAGAGTTGAAGAAACAATGGCCGGATCGATCACTGCCCGCGCAGAAGCCTTTGGTATTGAAGCGTTCAAAGTCGATGGTCAGGACGTTTTGGCCGTCAATGATTTGGCGCAAAAGCTGGTGGCGCGCTGTCGCAAGGGCGAAGGGCCGTTCTTTATTGAGTTGGAAACCTACCGATACCACGGCCACCATGTCGGCGACATTAACCGCACCTATTACCGCTCCAAGGAAGAAGAAGCCCATTGGAAAACGGAACGCGACCCCATCATCAATTTTGGAAAATGGCTCACCGCTGAGGGCATCACAACGGAGGCGGAATTGGAAGCCATCAAGGCCGACGTAAAAACCGATGCCCAAGCCGCCGTGGAATACGCCCTTTCCGCCAAATACCCTGACGAGGCTGAAGTCGACATGCACGTCTTCGCCGCCAACGCCTAAGGAAAAACCATGCGCGAAATTACACTTTCCAAGGCCGTAAACGAGGCCATCGCCGAAGAAATGCGGCGCGACGATACCGTTTTCCTGCTGGGCGAAGATGTGGCCGAGGCCGGAACCCCGTTCAAAGTCCTGTCGGGTTTGGTTGAGGAGTTTGGTCCCGAGCGGATCATCGACACGCCAATCGCGGAACCCGGTTTCATGGGCATCGCCGTTGGCGCCGCCATGACGGGCAGTCGTCCTATCGTCGATCTGATGTTTGGCGATTTCCTGTTTCTGGTCATGGACCAGTTGTGCAATCAGGCGGCCAAGACGCATTATATGTCTGGGGGCAATTTGAGTGCGCCGCTTGTTTTGCGGACAAATCTCGGGGCCACACGCCGCTCGGCAGCCCAACACAGCCAGTCGCTCCATGCCCTCGTCGCCCATATACCGGGCCTCAAAGTTGCGATGCCTTCGTCCGCCTATGAGGCAAAGGGTTTGATGAAAACGGCCATTCGGGACAACAATCCTGTCGTCATCTTCGAAGACAAGCTGATGTATAACGACAAGGCCCCCGTCCCCGAGAAAGAATATCTGATCCCTTTCGGTGTTGCTAACATCAAACGTGAAGGCACGGATATCACGCTGATTGGCACCTCATCGATGGTCCAGATTGCCGAAGCCGCCGCCGAGATTTTGGCCGCTGAAGGGATCAGTGCCGAAGTCATTGACCCGCGCACGATTGTCCCCCTCGATGAAGACACCATTCTAAAATCTGTCCGCAAAACCAGCCGCGCTATTGTGATCGACGAAGGACACCAAAGCTATGGCATCACGGGTGAAATCGCATCGCGGATCATGGAAAAAGCCTTCTATCATCTAGACGGTCCGGTGATCCGCATGGGGGCGATGGATGTGCCTGTGCCGTTTTCGCCAGCCTTGGAAGACATCACGGTTCCAACCGCCGAAACGGTCGCCGAAACCGCCCGAAAACTCATGCGTGGGGAGATGTTCCATGGCGCATGATGTCATCATGCCCGCCCTAGGGATGGCGCAGGAAACAGGTAAAATCGTACGCTGGCAGAAGCAAGCGGGCGATTCCGTCAAGATCGGCGACGTGTTGATGGAGGTCGAGACCGACAAAGCGGTGATGGATGTCGAAGCGCTCGCGGATGGCTATTTAGGCTCCGTCAGTGCCGCGGAGGGCGACGACGTGCCCGTCGGACAGGTCATCGCATTGATTTCAGACAGCGCAGACGCAACATCCGATGTGCTGCCCGTTGCATCACCCGCCATACCGCAGACTACCGGGCCCGTAGAATCGCAACCGACGGCGCCTTCACTTGCTAAAACAGCGCCCCCTCCTGCGCCTGCCCCCCTGCCAATAAATGGTACGGACGCGAAGATTTTTGCCTCGCCTAAAGCCCGCCGTTTGGCCAAGGAACAAGGCTTGGATCTGGAGCGCTTGGTCGCTCTTGGACACCCGCAACCCTATCACGCAGCGGATCTGGAAACTCTGCGCAGTTTACCCGTAACCCGCGCGCCCACAGCACAGCAAGCCGCGGCGATGCCAAATCAAATCACCGCGCGGGTCGCCACTAAAGGCACGCAGGACTTTCTCCAATGGATGCTGGCCGAGGGCAATGTTACGCTCGCGCCATCAGCCATCTGGGCCGCCTTTGCCGCCGCCGCGCTGCGAACGGCACTTCAAGCGGGCGATGATGAACTGGTCATTTCGCTATTGGACCTCCAAGCAGAAGGGCGTTGCCTGACAAACCCCGATCGGGCGCGTTTGTCATTTTTGTCCGAGAGTGATCCTGATGCTGCCGCCAATTTGATCCTGCGGGATTTAAGCGCCAGCCCGATTTCCAGTCTGCGCCTCGCGGGTTGGGGCGCGCCTTCCCTCAGCATCGCCACCGAGGGAGATACCTATCTGATCTGCCTTGATTTCACGCCCTATCAGCTCTCCGACGCGCAGGCCATCCAGCTTATTTCTGAATTCGCTGATCGCCTGACCGACCCTTTGCGCCACTTACTTTGATATTCTGGAGTCCCTAATGAAACATACTGACCTCTACATTGACGGCCAATGGCGTACTGGTGCATCCGGCACCCGTTTTGACGTGATGAACCCCGCAACCGAAGAGGTGCTTGCTTCTGTGGCCTCTGCGGAAATCGCCGACGCCGATGCCGCCCTTGATGCCGCCGAGGCCGCGATGGCGCTTTGGGCGGCCCAAACCCCACGCCACCGCTCCGAAATCTTGCGCAAAGCATGGGATCTGATGACGGCCCGTTTACCCGAATTCGCCCACCTGATTACGTTGGAAAACGGTAAAGCTCGCGCCGATGCGATGGGCGAGGCAACCTATGCCGCCGAGTTTTTCCGCTGGTTCTCCGAGGAAGCCGTGCGTGCCGACGGGATGATAACGCATGCCCCAGCCTCTGGCGCGCGGATCATCGTGCAACACAAACCTGCGGGCATCGCGGTGCTTGTCACCCCGTGGAATTACCCCGCCGCAATGGGCACCCGCAAGATCGCTCCCGCTTTGGCGGCAGGCTGTGCCGTGATCATTAAACCAGCCTCCGAAACGCCGCTGACCATGCTGGCGCTGATGCCGCTTTTGGAGGAAGCTGGCGTGCCCAAAGGCTTGGTCAATGTCCTCCCTTCGCGCAAATCCGGCGCATTGGTGGATCACATGCTGCATGACCCTCGCGTACGAGTTGTCAGCTTTACCGGCTCGACGGGCGTGGGTCGGAAGCTGCTCCATTCCGCAGCCGACCAAGTGTTGAAGCCAGCAATGGAACTGGGGGGCAACGCACCGCTGATCGTCTTTGAAGACGCCGATCTTGACGTCGCCGTCGAGGGGGCAATGTTGGCAAAAATGCGCAATTTGGGCGAGGCCTGCACCGCCGCCAACCGCCTCTATGTGCATGCCGATGTGGCCGAAGCCTTTACCACGAAATTCACCGCAGCAATGGCGGCCTTAACGATGGGCGACGGGACCGACCCAAGCGTGGACGTTGGGCCACTGGTGAATGCCGATACGCGCGATAAGGTTGCCGCATTTGTTGCAGATGCCGTTGCCAAGGGGGCCAAAATTGAACTGGGCGGCACCGCGCCAAGTGGCAAGGGGTTCTTTTACCCGCCAACCGTTTTGTCCAACGTCGCAGAGACCTCTGATTGCGTGCACGACGAGATTTTCGGCCCCGTTGCCGCGCTGCAAACCTTCACCGACCAAGAAGACGTCATCCGACGCGCCAACGACACGGAATATGGCCTCGTGGCTTACGTCTTTTCCGAAAATATGAAGCGTGCTTTGCAGGTCTGCGAGCGGCTGGAATACGGTATGGTTGGCTTAAACCGTGGTTTGGTCTCCGATCCCGCAGCGCCCTTTGGGGGAGCCAAACAGTCAGGCTTAGGCCGCGAAGGGGGCCATGAAGGCATGCTAGAATTTATGGAAACACAATATATTTCGGCCAGCTGGTAGGGTGAGCAGTGTGTCGGATAAAATTGTCGTCCGACGTCGGCGCAATTAGGTCTAGATAGCGCCATTTGGTAAATAGATGTATTTGGTACGGTAACCACCGCATCCTAGCCGCCAAAAGCGTCCTCTTTTAGTCAGAACTAATAGGTGCCCGTTTAGAGAACACGTTTAAACAAAGTGACCATAGATTGGCCTGCTTCCCGTCTCCGCAGCCTTCTTTTGTTCTTTTTCAATCGTTTGCATAAAGCGTTCCAATGCACGCTCACTACCAGATTGTTTTGTCTTAGTTATATTGGTGGTGTCATGTGTTGACGGCCCCTGTTTTGCAAGGATTTATTTGAGCTGATTTTGATCGTTGCAGGTTGCGGTCATGTGTCCGGCCTGTTGACGCGGTGCATGTGACCGCTGGCCTTTCCTCTCAGCTATGCCAGCATCGCCTGCCAGACAACGGATGAAGTCCGCGTACCGAGTCCCAATCAGACGAACGAGCTTTGAAGCCCAGACACTACCTCGGGGTGTCCCAACTGCGGCCCTTTCCAATCATCATCACTCACTTCTGCCCTTGCGTTCGTTCACGGCGATGCCAGGCGCCGCTTGTACCTCCTTCGTTCAAATGGCCGGTTTGGCCTTGTAGTTTTCTCCCTTCACGAGCAGCGCCCACGCTGTTCGGGCTGTCTTGTTGGCGATAGCCACGGTGACGACCCGAGTCGGCTTGCGCTCCAGGAGCGATCGAACCCAAGCGCCCGTTCGGGTGTCGGTGGTTGGCGCCCGTCGTGTGACGGAGGTGGCACCAA